>JAFTAG010000040.1 GCA_017458655.1 Ruminiclostridium sp.
AAATTGACTTTTTCATTGCTTCAATTTGTGTTATCCTGACAAGGTGCCCCGCTGCTTATGCAGCGGGGTGCTTTGTTTTGTGTTTTGGGGAAGGTGCGTTGTACGACCGGTCGTGTGTTCGGCAGCACCGACGGGGCTGGGTGGGAAGCAAGAGCAAGGGCCTTGCGCATAGCAGAGCCCCTTCTTTTGCCTTTGCAAAACCTTTCAATAGGCGCAGCCGCTCTCAAATCCCACAGCGAAGCCAGCAAAGTTTTTTGGAAAGAGAGAGGGGGCTGGTGAGAGAGGATAACCTTTTCTTCAGAAAAGGTTATCCTCTCTCACCAGTCTCAAGCGAAGCGACCTCTCGAGCGTCAGCGGCTTCTGTGCTCTTCTGTTCATCTTTCTCTTCTCTCGAGGAACAATATTTTGACTGATTGGGAGCAATTTTGTTTGCGAGATCGCAGAAAAATGCAAATAATTGAGAAAAATGCCGAATTTTTTCTGTTCACATACTTGACAAAACGTGAAAGGTGTACTATAATATAGTATGTAACGGTGGGTCATAATGTCAGAAGAAAGGAGAAACCGCAGTTGCAGGGCTTTGATACCGTAACAAGACAGTTTATCCTTAACGAGAATACACCGTTCGTTATCAACGAGGCGTATTCGAAAATACGCACGAACCTTATCGCCGCGCTCGGCACAGACCCATATAAGTCGATAGTGATAACGAGCCAGTGCCGCGAGGAAGGCAAGACCACCACCGCAATAAATGTCGCGCTGATGTTCAGCAGGCTCGGCAAGCGCGTTCTGCTGATAGACGCGGACTTAAGACGCTCCGGCGTACACGATATGCTCCGCCTGAAAAACCACTTCGGGCTCAGCACCGTCCTCACCGGCGAGAGCGATGTCTATAGCGGGATATGCTTCGAGGTAAGAAAGAATTTCCACGTTATGCCCGCGGGTCCCAGAGCCGCAAACCCCTCCGACCTGCTCGGCAGCGCCGTAACGGAGCGCCTTGTGCGGCTGCTCTACGACTACTACGACTATCTTGTGATAGATACACCGCCCCTTTGCATCGCGAACGACTCGCTGCTTTTCGGGAGCTTTACCGGCGGCACCGCGCTCGTCCTTCGCGAAAACAGAACAACGCATTCCGAGCTTAAGGCGGCGCTCTCCACGATATCACTGTCAAAGGCCAAATTCTTCGGCGTGATAAAGACCTACTGCTCCGCAAAATACGACAAGAGCAGCGACTACAAAAGCTCGATGGACGACACCGACCTTTCGGACGATGCCGAGGTCACGGGCGAATTCAAGGATAAATGATGTTCTTCCGGATAATTCCGATATGTCTGCCTGCGCTGCTCGCGGGAGCGGGTCACTTCTGCTCACGCAAGGAGATGAAAGCGGTATTCTGCCTGATCTTCGCCGGCGCGGTATTCTGTATAACGGGCTGCGGTCTGTTCGGAGGGTACGGCTTCGCGGGGAGCGAGGCAGTTACCGCGAACCGGCTCGGCAGCATCATCACCGGGCTCCGGTACAATACCCTTTCGGCGGTATCGGACGCCTCCCCCGCCTATCTGCTGATAATGAAGGTCTGCGGGGACATAACGGACGACCCGCTCGTATTCGCGGCGGTCATCGCGGCATTACAGAGCATTCTTGCGGCAGCGGCTGTCGGAACGGTCTGCTGCTCTCCCTATGAGGGCGCGGTAATGCTGTCGGGCTGCTTCCTGCTGACAACTTTCGTGCATTCCTCGACACTTACCGCGGGACTTATATGCCTCTTCGCGTCGAAATACATCAAAGAGCGGCGCATGATACGCTTTATCGTGCTTATCACCGCGGCGGCCTGCTTCGATATCTCGGCGCTGCTGCTGATACCGCTGTATTTTATAACGATGATCCCGAATGTTTATATATGCACCGGCGTTTCCGCTGCGGCGGCCGTGCTTGCGGCGCTGTTCCCCGATACGATAACCGCCGCGCTCGATACGCTCGGCGGCCGGACTTACACGGGGTATGAGACTCCCGTTGTCTGCGCCGTGGCAATATGCGCTTTCGCGCTGCTTTGTATCGTGATACGCCCGATGCTGATAAACCGCTCGCCCGAGCTCGGTTGGCAGGTCAATACGGCGGTGCTCGGTGCGGCTCTGACAACGGCGGCGGCCGCTGCGCCCGTACTCTCGGCTCCCGCGCTGTTTGTCACGATGCAGTCGGCGGTTCCCCTCGCCCCCGAGGTTTACGACACGGGCAGCAGGTTCGTCGGGATTGTATTCAAGGACAGCCGCAAGACCGCTCAGCTCATCTTCGGGATAGTGTGCACGGCGATAATTACGGCCATATGCGCGTATCTCGTGCTTGAAAATGTGTACGGCTCCGATGCTTTCGCGGCCGCACTTACGGGGGAGGCCTTGCAGTGATCGCGGTTACGATAGACAAGCTCTGTGCAAAGCACCCCGCCTTTGAGAAATACGTCTTTGAGCGCATCGACGCTTTTTACGGCACAAGCACCGGCACTAATGCCGCCATATTCATTATCGCGGGACTTACCGCGGGAATGCTCTGCGGCGCGTATATACCGGACATACCGAGATATTTCTCGCTCGGAGCTATGGTCGCGGCGTGGGTATTCACCTCCATGCTCGCGGGATTTCTGCGGCAGTGGCTGTTCATTATGGTGCCGGCGCTGTATCTGATGCTCCCGCACCTGCTGTATATCATACCGGGTTCTTCCGCGGCCGAACAGGCCTCCGACCTGCAGATACTGCTCTCGGATCTTTCGGAGGGCGTGCTGCTCCAACCGATAAGGCCGTTCGCAGGCGATAACGACTTATACATCGTATCCATAGTGATGTTCGTATGCTGTCTGGCGGTGTTTCTGCTGGGACTTCGCTTCCGGAGCCGCGCGAAACGCTCGAACACATACTGCAAACGGCGCCTTGAACAGCTCAGGGACGAGGAATAGATGTTTACAATGATATAAATATATCATCAGACATATATATTTTCATTCAAAATGAAAGGACAGGTAAAAAGATGAAGTTCAGAAAAGCGATCACGATCCTTGCTGCGGCGGCGGTAACGGCCTCATATATGACAGGCACGTTTGCCGTGGGAGCAAGCGCAGGCTCATTCGACGGGAATTACACCCCCGACAGCACCTATTCCTTCTCGGAATATCTCGAAAAGACCGAGTCCCGCAGCGCTCCGACCTACTATATCAACGCGGAGGACCCCACGTCGATACCTACCGAGGCGCTCCGTGCAATGCACAACAGAGGAATGGGCTCCGTAACGTTCAGCGTGTCGAAGTTCTATAAGTACACCGTGACGCTCAGCACCGAGTTCATCCACGAAAACAAGTGGAACGTCAACGGCACGAACCGCAATATCGATATCGCGCTCAATATCATATCCTCCTCAAACACGAAAGATCCGTATGTGAAGATATGCCCGTCCAATCTTGCCGGAAACTCCGAGCTCGATATAGACGAATTCAAGGGTACCGTGAAATATAAGATCAACGGCGACGCCCTGCCCTACCTGCTCAATGAGAGAAATGTCGCGGTCAACAGACAGCTCCGTCTCTACACAAAGGATTATTCCGGCAACGAAACGACCGTGAAGATCATCACCGATACCGGCAACGACCTGACTCTTGAGTTCTCGGCCGGCACTATGCAGTATTACATCGCCGCATACGACAACAAGAGCGCAGATAACAAGTACTACACAAAGACAGAGGCCGAGCCCGCGATAGCCGAGATACTGCAGTCCGCTATCGGCTTCGATCCGACCGCCGAGACAGCTGACAGCATCTCGACATACATAGCGGGCGAGGTGAACCGCATAAAGACCGAGCTCTTCAAGCTCGATGACCTCGGCAACACCACCGCGGATATAAAGTATGTGACCGCCGAGGAGATAAAGAACTTCATAAGCAAATATTACACCGACGGCGGGAACTCCTACGCCAAGGAGCACAGACGCGCCCTCGCAAGCGCGGTAGTTACGGCTCTCGCGAAGACCGCCGACATCGACAAGGTGCTCTCAAAGAACATCACGAGCGCGTTCGGCTACGACCTTTCGGACTACACGATCAATCAGCTGAAATCGCTAATAATCACCGATATCGGCGCAAGAGCGGAAACTGAAACGGCCGATAAGCTCTCCGAGATAAATCAGTATGTCCCGATAGTAAGGTATTTCTTTGACGGCTGGTCTCTCGAAGCGGTATCGAAATACAACAAGCTCGTGAATTACATTGTTCAGAAGCTCGGCAGCGATTACAGCACATCGCGTGTCATCGCTATGATCTCCGACTATGAATACTCCGCAGCCGACAGCAATAAGGTCTCCTACCTTATGAGAAACGCGACCGACGAAGCGACGATACTTTCGGTGGCATCCATATTCACCGGCGTCGGCAGCACGATAAACTACGCGGGCACGACTCCGCTCATACAAACAACAAGCGCGGCTTATGAGGTGCTCCGCACAAAGGACGCTTCCGTCGCGGCAGTTACCGAATCTCAGTGGCTCTCGACGCTTACGGGCACCGCTTACGACCTTGTTGTTAAGTACAACCCCGGGCTTGCTTCGATAACCGGCTCACAGTGGATAGAGTCGCTCAAGACTGTTTCGGCCTACGAGATCGCGCGCAAGACGGAAAGCGAGATGAGCGCGGGCGAGAGAGCATGGCTCGAATCCCTCAGAAGCGCGGCGGCGGTAACAACGACCATACCGGCTGCTGCCAACACGACGACAACACAGAACGGATATCTTCCCTCCGGCAGCGTGACCGGCACACAGAGCGCCGAGAGCTTTACCGACTGGGCGACCCGTATGTACGGCGGAGTTGACGGCTTCATCGCTTCCATAGTGAGACAGGTGGAGCAGGAGGTGGCTTACGGCAATGACGGAGCCTCGGCTTATGATATCGCGGTAAAATACGGCTTCAAGGGCACCGAGAAGGAATGGCTCGAATCGCTCAAGGGTGCCGACGGCAAGGACGGAAAAGACGGTCAGGACGGACGCGACGGCAGAGACGGACGCGACGGCCGTGACGGTGAAGACGGGCGTATAATCTACGCAAACGGGACCTCCGCAAACGCGGCAGCTCCCGCCACCGTAGATGATTCCCTCGACCAGCCTTACGGAACTACCGACGGGAACTATCCCGAGATCGTCATTGACGATATGGAAGATAATTCGCTTCCCGCACCGGTAGCCTCTATCGACATCTCCGCAAATCCCGCGGCAAGAGTCGCGAACCCCGCGACCGGCGTTGTGGCGGGGATCCTCCTCCCCGCGGCGGCAGTGGTATCTGTCGGTCTTCTCAAAAAGGGCAGACGCAAACGGGGCAGAAAATAATTAACAATAAACTAAAAAGCGGAGCAAACCTCAAAATGCAGTTTGCTCCGCTTTCTTTATATTTTCCATTCTTTCAGATCGCCATCCTGCAGCAGCGCTTCCGCAAGGGGCTCCTCGACACGTTTTATAATGGTCCTGTAAAGGTCGCGGGCGCCGAATTTCTCGCTGCAGCCCTCTTTTGCAAGCTCCGCGGTGCGCTCCTCGGACACGGTGAGAGAAACACCCTTCTGTGCCGCTCTTTCCGCGAGCTCGGCCAGCATATTGCGGCAGATACGTTCCGTATCGGCAAGGGTGAGCTTACGGAAGATAACGGTCTCATCGACACGATTGAGAAATTCGGGACGGAAGGCCTTCATCATCTCGGCTTTGACTATCTCCTCGGTATTATCGCTGTTTCCGGGAACGAACCCGAGCGGCGCGGAATTGTCGGTAATGTGTCTTGCGCCGACATTTGTGGTCATCACGATCAGGCTGTGGCGAAGGCTCACCTTTTCACCGTCTGCGGAGGTTACGAAGCCCTCATCAAGCATTTGCAGCATTATATCGAGCACGTCGCGGTGAGCCTTCTCTATCTCGTCAAACAGCAGGACGCGGTACGGGTGGCGCTTCACCGCCTTGATGAGCCTGCCGCCGTCGTTGTATCCGACATAACCGGCAGGTGCGCCGATAAGCCCGGAAATGCTGTGCTTTTCCATATATTCCGACATATCGAACCGTATCAAAGCGGAATCAGAGCCGAACAGCGCCTTTGAAAGCTCCTTTGTGAGACGGGTCTTGCCGACGCCTGTAGGCCCCGCGAAGATGAAGCTCCCGAGAGGTCTGTCCGGGCGGGAGATCCCTGCGCGGGCGCGCTTTATTGCGGAGCATACGGCTTTTATGGCGCTGTCCTGCCCGATTATCTGCGCTTTCAGCGTTTCTTCAAGGTGCAGTACTTTCTGAGTGTCGCTTTTTTGCGTGACGTACAGCGGTATTCCCGTCATCGCGCTGACAGCGGCCGCTACATCGTCCGCTGTGACCGTGCGGCGCGCGGATCGGTCGCTGCCCGCGGACATCATTTCCAAATAATATGCGGTGAGCTGCTTTTCGCGGTCGCGTATCTCCGCCGCCAGCTCAAAGTCCTGCGCGTTTACGGCGCACTCCTTCTCCGCCGACAACCTTTCGAGCTGCTTGCGCAGCTCGGCCGGGCTGCTATACTCCTCGGCTCCGCATCGGAGCCGCAGCCCGGGGGCGCTGCTCTCCTCGCCCGCTTCGCGGCGAGCTCGCAGCGCCGACCCGGCGCTCTCCTCGTCGGCTTCGCCGCGAGGCCGCGCCGGTATGCAGCTCCTCTCGCACGCTTCGCGGCTCGGCCGCAGCCCGCCCGCGCTGCTTTCTTCCCCGGCTTCGCCGTGGGAGCGCAGCGCGGGTACGGCGCTATGCTCCACGGCTTCGCCGCGGAGGCGCGCCGCCGCACAGCTCTCATCTATCAGATCAAGCGCCTTATCCGGGAGCCTCCTGTCCTCGATGTAACGCACGGAAAGCTTAACAGCGGCCTCTATGGCATTATCGGTGAGCGTGACCCCGTGGTGCTGCTCGTATCGCTCACGCAGGCCGCGGAGTATCTCGATCGCTGCGTCCTCATCGGGCTCTTCGATATAAATGGGCTGGAAGCGTCTTGCAAGAGCGGCGTCTTTTTCGATGTAACGCCGGTATTCCTCGGAGGTGGTCGCGCCGATAATGCGTATCTCGCCCCTTGCGAGCGCGGGCTTCAAGATGTTCGCGGCGTCGATAGCACCCTCGGCGGCACCTGCTCCGACAATGGTATGCAGCTCGTCGATAAAGAGGATAATGTCGGTTCTGCCGCGAACCTCGTCCAGCACGGCTTTCATACGTTCCTCGAAGTCGCCGCGGTATTTTGCTCCCGCGACGAGAGCGGAGATATCGAGGTCGAACACACGGACATTTTTCAGCTCATCGGGCACGTCCCCGCCCGCCGCGAGAATTGCGAGACCTTCCGCTACCGCTGTTTTGCCGACACCGCTCTCGCCGATGAGGCAGGGGTCGTTTTTTCTGCGCCTGAGCAGTATTTTCACAGCCTCTGCGGTCTCGCGCTCCCGGCCGATAACGGGGTCTATCTTCCCTGCAGCGGCGAGTGCGGTAAGATCGCGTCCGAAGCGGTCAAGCACCGTACGTCGGTATTCCTTGTCCGGGGCGGAAGCGATACCCGCGTTATGCGGGGCGTCGGTGCATTCCCCGGCAATACGCTTGATATCGGCTCCGAGGTCGCGCAGGATCTCACAGCCGAAGCAATCCTCGTCGCCGATCATTGCGGCAAGTATATGCTCGGTACCCACAAAAGTCCTGCCCGAAGCGCGGGAGGCCTTGTACGCGTTTTCGAGTATCTTCCTGCTGCGGGGCGTAAGATCCGCGGTCGTAAGCTCGGTCGCGGCGCCTTTCCCGATAAGCTGCTCTATCTTGCGCATTATGTCTTTCCCGGTTATCCCGTACTTGCCGAGAGCCGCATACGCCGCGCTGTTATCCTCACACAGCAGCCCGTATAAGATGTGCTCGCTCCCGATGTAGGTGTGCCCAAGCTTCATTGCCGCCGTAACGGCCGTGTTGAGCGCCGAGTTCGCTTTCTCCGTAAAACCTTTAAAGTCGATCATACATTCTCCCATTCTGACAGAACACCGTCAGATCCGGACTGCGGAGCCCCCGGCACTTGCCTTGAAGCGCCGCATCCGTGCGGCGTTTGAGCAAGTGCTGCAATGCATCCTGCATTGGTCCGCACCCGCAAGGGGCCTACGCGACCCCCTTGACCCCCGCGGCAGCGTGACGCTGCACCCAATATTTTTTCCGCAGTCTCTGCTGTTTAAAGCTGCAGTTCCCCCACCTTCGGTGAGGGAATGCAGCACCCTTCCCCGCCTGCGGCGGGGATTTTCATCGTACAAGCAGAAATTTTTCCGAAACGGTCACGTTTTTCCGCCCTCTCCGCTGCTGCAGTTACCCCACCAAAGGTGAGGTAACTGCAATACCCTCCCCGCCTGCGGCGGGGAAACTCAATTGTACAAGCAGAAATTTTCCCGAAACGTTCACATTTTTCCGCAAGCTTCATATATTATATTATGAAACGTTTCATAAATAATAATCAGGAGGAAACATATTATGTGCGGAAATAACAATTGTACGCTCATCATCATCATCATTCTCTTGTTCCTTTGCTGCGGCAATAACTGCGGCGGTCTGCTCGGCGGCTGCGGCAATAACAACTGCGGCTGCGGGAACAACAACTGCGGCTGCGACAACGGCTGCGGCAGCACCTGCTGCTGACAAGAGAAAAACGGGGAGGCCTTGCGAGCCTCCCTGTTTTTTATCCGCAAAAAAACACCCCTGCACCGTTCCCGGCACAGGGGGTGTTGCTGTATTTATTTATCAAAGCCCGCAGAGCGCCTTTGTATCTCTTGCGATAAGAAGCTCCTCATTGGTGGGTATTACCCATACCTCGGTCTTGCTGTCCGGAGTGGAGAGCTTGCAGAGCTTGCCGTGGATAGTGGAGTTGAGCTGTTCGTCTATCTTTATGCCGAAGTAGTCCATATCGCGGCATACATCGCGTCTTACAAGGTCGGCATTCTCTCCGATACCGCCGGTGAAGATAACTACATCGAGGCCGTTCATTGCCGCCGCATACGCGCCGATGTACTTTTTGATACCGTAGCGGAGGATATCGCCCGCGAGGATAGCGCGCTTGTTGCCCTTCTGTGCGGCATCCTCAACGTCACGGTTGTCGCTCGATATACCGGAGATACCGAGGAAGCCGGACTTCTTGTTGAGGTATTCCGCCATTTCGGGAGCGGAGAGGCCGAGCTTGTCGGCAACATAAGTTACCGCGGACGGGTCAACGCAGCCGGAGCGAGTTCCCATGAGAACGCCGTCGAGCGGAGTGAAGCCCATGGATGTATCTACCGACTTGCCGCCGTCAACAGCCGTGATGGACGAGCCGTTTCCGAGGTGACAGGAAACTATCTTTAGGTTCGCAAGATCCTTGCCGGTCTCGAGAGCGTACTTCATTGTAACGAAGCGGTGAGATGTACCGTGGAAGCCGTACTTTCTGACAGCGTACTTTTCATATACCTCGTAAGGCATACCGAACATATAGGCTTTCTCGGGCATTGTCTGGTGGAACGCGGTGTCGAAGATAACCGCCTGCGGAACGGACGCGGGAACGACCTTCTTGCAGGCCCTCAGAGCGAGAGCGTGACCGTGGTTGTGAACGGGAGCGAGCTCGCGGAGATCGTCGATCTTGTCGATCACCTCGTCGGTAACGAGCACGGACTTCGGGAAAACCTCGGCGCCCTGTACTATGCGGTGACCTACCGCCGCTATCTCGGACATATCCTTGATAACTGCGGCGTCGCCCTTTGTGAGGACTTCAACGACCTTTTCAAAGGCCTCGGTATGTGTGGGGAATTCGCAGTCCGCCTCATACTTTCTGTCGTCAAATGTCGAATGCTTGATGTGGCCGCCGATGCCTATTCTTTCGCACAGACCCTTTGCGATGACCTTTTCGTCGGTCATTTCGATGAGCTGATACTTGAGTGAGGAGCTTCCTGCGTTGATTACGAGAATGTTCATGATAGTGTGTTTCCTTTCGGTAGATTGATGAGCCTGCCGACAGATCGTTCTGCTTGCTCTCCCACCTATGTGGGGAACAAGTGATAATAAGCGACCGGCAGATATTACCTATATATTTTACACTATTTTCCGCAAAAAATCAAGCCTTTTTGGGAATTTTTACATCGCTCACACAATTTTCGTCAATATCCCGTTCTTGTCGGCTTTGTAGCGGGTGCCGTCTTTGAATTTCAGCACCTTGTTTTTTACAAGCACGCCTTTGCTGTAATAAACCTTGCCCTTTTTTGTTTTTGCAAAGCCCGTGTATTCGCCTTTGCAGACGCCGTCTTTAAATCTGTAGAATATGCCGTCTATCACACAGGACTTTACGACCCTTTGGCCGTCCTTGTAATAACGCTCCTTGCTGTCCGTGCTCGGCCACCAGCCGTTGTATTTATTGCCGTCGGTATCATACGCCACGCTGCCGATCAGCTTAAGGAGCACGTTTCCGTCCTCGTCCGCTATCAGCTGCGTATCATCATCGTTTGACAGCTCAAACTCCTCAAAATAGTCGATATTGCCCACATCGGGACTTGTCATAAGCGAACGTATCTCCCCGGCAGTGAGCTTTGCGTATATCATCCCCGGTATCCGCTCATAAACATTTACCGCGCGATCCTTGCTTATGTATTTTTCGACAAACTCCCGATCACTCGATACCGTCGCTTTGTCGGAGATATCTCTGTATATCATCACGGGAATGATATCATCATCGGCGGCTGTCCCAAGCATCTTTTTCAGCCCGCTGTCGAGCTTGTCAAGCGCGTCCGCGGACATTTCCGGCAGCAGTACCTCCGGGCGGAAGAATGCCGCTCTGCTATGGAGCTTCATATAGTCCTCCGGCTTTTTCTCCGGCCGGAACACCCGCAGCACAAAGTATCTGTCGCCGCTCAGCCACTCGACCTTTTCGCTATCGGACGACGGAACGCGTATCTCGTCATACTGCTTCCAATAATAACGGTACTCGTTAGCGCCGCTTCCGTCAAAATAGACCTTGAAGCCTTCGGATGTCGTGAACATTTTCGCCGTGCTGTCCTCTTTGCCCGCTTCCTTTCGGTACCGTTTTTTCGCGGCGGTATATGCCGTCTTTCCCGCGGTGCCGTAATAGTCGAACAGCTCAACGACCTCTCCGTCCTCCTTCTCCATATACCACACACCGATATAGGTCGGCGTGAGCGTGACGTGCAGACTGTTATCGGTATTCAATATATACAGCCAGTCCCGGTTTTCCGCAAACCACGCTTTGAGCGCGTCGTACTTCTTCACCTCGGCATCGCCCGTCTTATGTGTCGTGAAATACCGCGCAAAGTCGTACAGGTCGCGGAACACCACGCCGTCTAGCGTATTGTTCACCGTGAACAGATCGTCATAGACCGCCCCCGCCGGAACCTGCACCGAGCACATAAGCATTACAGCGGTGAGTATTGCCGCTATTATCTTCCTGACTTTCATTGTTTTTTACTCCCTTGATGTTATATCTTCGTCAATATCCCGTTCTTATCGGCTTTGTAGCGGGTGCCGTTCTTGGTTCTTAAAGTCTTATTTCTCAAACGCACACCGTTCTTGTAATACACCGTTCCCTTTGAAACTTTGGCAAAACCGGTGTATTTGCCTTTGCAGACGCCGCTTTGATCGAATTTGTAGAAAACTCCTTTTATGACGCATGGTTTTGTTGCAAGAGTACCGTCCGCTTTTACATAATAGTGATCGCTGTCGATCTCATTCCAACCTTGAACACAATCGTAAACTTTCACATCTTTTATTGAATACGGTGCATTGTATGCGTCGCCGTGCAATACGACTGCTGCGATATCCGAGCTCTTGACTCCGATTGACTTAACAGCCTCGACTGTTGTTAAAACGGAACGCTTGGTAATATCAAAGAAAAAGTCATATTCCTTATAGTCGTAGGTGTAAAATATGAGATTAAACCATTTTTTATAGTTCTCGATCTCCTCCGCAGTGTACGATTCCATATCAAAAATCGAATAATTCACTTTTATAAGCTTGTTAATATTGTTTTGAAAGCTTTCGATATCATCATAAAAACAGAGCCAACGGGCCCCGCCATTGTATGTATATTCGTCTTCAAATTTCTCTTTCGTGGACGGGTCATCCGGATCCACCGAATAATAGTCTTTGAGGAATTGTTCTATAAATGCGGCGTTTTCTTTTTGGTATGTATCGACAATTGATGCGTTGACACCAACGCTCATTTGCATGCTCAACAAACAGCAGACCATAAATGCCGCTATTATCTTCCTGACTTTCATTGTTTTTTACTCCCTTGATGTTATATCTTCGTCAATATCCCGTTCTTGTCGGCTTTGTAGCGGTCGCCGTTCCTGAATTTCAGCACCTTGTTCTTTACGCGCACGCCCTTGCTGTAATATACCTTGCCCTTTTTTGTGTTTGCAAAGCCCGTGTATAAGCCCTTACAAATGCCGCTTTTTGCAAATTTGTAGAGCTTGCCGTCTATGACTGTGGGCTTTGTGACTGTCTTGCCTTTTTTGTCGCGGTAAACGGTGTCCGTACCGCCGAAGGTATGCCAGCCGGAGCGTATCCCCAGCGCGTAATTGACCACCTCACACAGCGCCGCGTTATCCTCCGAATATTTGTTATCCGTGCCCCATACACCGAGACTGTAATATTTCCCGTCCTGAATAAAATAGTATCTGCCCGCCTGATAATAGATGACCTTACCGCCGAGCTCCGTTCTTATGACACCGAACCTTTCTCTGCCGGTTTTATCGTTATAGTAATTTTCGGCTTGTGCGTAGTCGTTTCCGGCTCCATTGCCGTAATATTCCTCAATGGAGTAAGATACGTTTTTGTCTGCAAATACCACGCCTACGCAGAAATTCGTTAGATATATCTTTGTTTCATCCGCCTTGTCCTCAAAGGCTTTGATAACGGGTATGCTGTCCATGGTCAGGAACCGGTAGTATATACCGTCATCTCTGCTCATGGTGTAAGTTATCGACTCCTGTGAGAGAAATTGCGACAACAGATAGGGCGAATCAAAATTAACGCCGATGCTGTCCGTACTATAATACATATCCGCCCCCGCCGGAACCTGCACCAAGCACATAAGCATTACCGCAGTCATAAGACCGGCTATAAGTTTTCTGATCTTCATAATTATACTTTCCTTTCCGTCCGGGGCATACTTGTCCCTCTATACATAATAACGCAAATGACTGCCGATTTGTGACAACTTTTTGCAAAAATTTAAATTTTTGGCAGAATTTTGTTGATTTTCCATAATTTTTCCGTTCAGAATTGTAGAAATTGTGGAATTTCAACAAAAGCCGCCTGTTCGTTGACATTCACCTGTAAATGTAGTATAATAGTAGTATATAATATTGGGTGCAGCGTGATCTCCCCTACAGGGGAGGTGTCACGAAGTGACAGAGGGGCTGACCGACAGACCACGCTGCCGCAGAGTCCATTAGTTGCCGCTTATATGCGCGCATCCTGCGCGCTTTTGGCGACAACCTTCACTGCATCATGCAGTGGGGCGCGTAGCCCTGCTGCTGTCTGCAAAGACGGTCTGTCGGAATGTTCCATTCCGACAGACTTCTCAAAGGGGGAATAAATATGCTTGAAATGATAAAACAGCACAAGACAAAAAAATCCGAAGCCGCAGATGAGCTCACCGCCATGCAGACGGAGCTCATCGACCTTGCCAACGCGGTAAAGGCCGCCAAAATACCCGTCATCATCACGATAGACGGCTGGGCAAGCGCGGGAAAGGGCTCGCAGATAGCGAAGCTCATCAAGTATATGGATCCCCGCTTCTACAAGGTCAAGCCGATACGCATACCGAACGAGCAGGAGAAGCGCAAGCCGTGGATGCACCGCTACTGGACAAAGCTGCCCGGAAAGGGCGAGTTCCTTATACTTGACGGAAGCTGGTTCGCAGACACCGTAAAATCCTACCGCTACGGAGCTATCGACAAGGACGAGTACAAGCGCCGTATCGACGACGTAAACACCTTCGAGCGGCAGCTCCGCGACGACGGCTATCTTATCATCAAGCTGTTCCTGCACATCACACAGGACGAGCAGAAACGCCGTGTAAAGGCTCTCGCAGCGGACGAGATCACGAAATGGCGCGTCAGTCAGCACGACTTTGACAACCTGAAGCGTTACGACAAGATCTTCAAGAAATACGACAAGACGCTCACAATGACGAATACCGAGTTCGCGCCGTGGCATATCGTCCCCGCGAACGACCGCGTCACCGCGCAGCTCGACATAATGCGCACCGTGACGAATGCCGTCAAGCTCGCTTGCGACGCAAAGGAAAAGGGCATTCTCTGCAAGCTGCCGGAGCAGTTCCCGACAATAAAGTACAAGCCCGAGAAATTCAAGCTCGTGAAAACAAAGAAGCTCGCCGATATCGATATGAACAAGCAGCTCACCGACGAGGAATACCGCAGGCTGCTAAAAAAGTATCAGTCGCGGCTGTTTGAGCTGCAGAACATCTGCTATCAGAAGAAGATTCCGGTCATCGTTGCCTACGAGGGCTGGGATGCCGGCGGCAAGGGCGGCAATATCAAGCGCCTCGCTTCCTCTCTCGACCCGCGCGGATATGAAGTGAAGCCGATCGCGGCTCCCGAGCCGTCAGAGGCTGCGAGACACTACCTGTGGCGCTTCTGGACAAGGCTCGAGAATGACGGGCATTTCACGATATTCGACCGCACATGGTACGGCAGAGTAATGGTGGAGCCTATCGAGGGCTTTACGCCGAAGGAGCGCGCCGATATGGCGTATCTCGAGATAAACGAGTTTGAGAAGCAGCTCACCCGTTGGGGCGCGGTCATTTTCAAATTCTGGATAAACATCGACAAGGACGAGCAGTACCGCCGTTTCAAGGAGCGCGAGAACACCCCGTCGAAGCAGTGGAAGATAACCGACGAGGACTGGCGCAACCGCGAGAAATGGGACGAATACGAAAAGGCCGTTGACCGTATGATAAAGCTCACCTCCACCGAGTTCGCTCCGTGGACGGTAGTCGAGGGCAACGACAAGAAATACGCGCGCATAAAGGCGCTGAAAACCGTCTGCGACCGACTTGAAGAAGTTACCGCCGAAAGATGACGAACGGAAAGGGTGATCCTGAATGGACCACAAAAAAACGCGGATATCGCTGAAGGTCAAGGCCGTTCTTATAGTTATCCTTATGGCGCTGGCACTTTGCGCGTCCGCGATAGGAATGAGCTATTACACCTTTGTGACCACCGACGAGGCGATGTTCAAGCGTCACGTCAAGGATATCGTGTGGACCGCCGCGCAGAATTTCGGCGGCGACGACCTGAAAAAGGTCAAGGAAAGCGTGCTGGAAACGTACACAAAGCTCGGGGACGAGGATATCGTGACCAGCGGCGACTGGGGAAGCGACGAATTCAACGCTTATCTCGCAAGGTACGCTCATATCAAAGAAATGCCGGAATACCGCAGCGTGTATGACGCGCTTGCAAAGACCCGCGATCTCGGGATCGCCGCGCTTGCGTCCATATACACGATAATTTACGACAATTCCCGAAGCGAGCCGTATGCTATCTATGTGGTGGACGCTTCTCACGGCGAAGCCTGCGAACCGGGCTGCCTTGACAGCTTCTACTCGGAGGACGATCTCAGTGTCATTGACGATCCGACAAAGGGGCTCGAGCCATACACGACTGCCACCGACACCTACGGTCGGCTGGTCGTATCGGGGGCGCCGATATACGACAGTAACGGCGAGTATGTCGCGCTGTTTTGCATCGACCTGTCAATGGACGATATCAAGGCCGACGAGATGCGGTTCTTCCTGCGTCTTGCGCTGACGCTTGCGGGAGTTACCGCCGTTATCTGCATTATAAATATTCTGGTGATCTCAAAGACTGTGATCTCCCCGATAAAGAAGCTTTCCGACGCTGCGGCCGACTATGTGAGCGACAGCGGTAAAACCGCGACGTTCAGCGAACTTGATATTGACCGCGGAGACGAGATCGGCGAGCTTGCCGACGCGATGAAGGCCATGGAGCACAATATCCGCGATTATATCGACGACATCACAAATATGACCTCCGAGAGAGAGCGTATCGGTGCGGAGCTTGGTGTCGCGTCAACCATACAGATGGATATGATGCCGGTGAATTTCCCGGAGCGCAGCGATATCGAGCTGCACGCGGCAATGATTCCCGCAAAGGAGGTCGGCGGCGATTTCTACGACTTCTTCTTCCCCGACAAGGATCATCTGGCTATGGTAATGGCGGACGTTTCGGGAAAGGGCATCCCCGCCGCGCTGTTTATGGTCATCTCGAAGTCGGTGATACGGAATATAACTATGGTGGGCGGCACCCCCGCGGAGATACTCGGTGTCGTGAACAATATCCTCTGCGAAAACAACAAGAACGGCTATTTCGTGACCGCGTGGCTCGGTATATTAGACCTGACGACGGGTATCCTTACCCACAGCAACGCCGGTCACGAGTACCCCGCCATACGTCACGCGGGCGAGGAATATAAGCTGGTAGTCACCGACCACGGCCCTCCCCTCGCGGCAATTGAAGATACATCTTACGAAGACGAGACAGCCGTCCTCGAACCCGGCGACAGTGTTTTCATATACACCGACGGCGTTACCGAAGCCAAAAAGCCTTCCGGCGAACGCTACGGCGAAAAACGTATGACGTCCCTCCTCAATTCCGTAGGCAACGCCGGTCAGCAAGTCATCATCTCCTCCCTCAAATCCGATATAGACGACTTCATAGAGGGCTCCGACCCCTTCGACGACATAACCATGCTCGCCTTCCGCTATCTGGGGAACACAGAGGTCGCTGACGCTTGAGAAAAGCGCTGACGCGCTTGGGGGAAAGGAAACCTTTTGTGAACAAAAGGTTATCCTCTCCCCCAATCCCCCTCTCTTTCCAAAAAACTTGTATTGGCTTCGCAATTAGATCTATAGCTTCTGCTCCTATCGCAAGATACATCTGACACAAAAACAGCACCGTGCAGATCTGTACAGTGCTGTTATTTTTGTGATATTTTGTGTGAAGCTCACACAATTGTGCAATAGAAGCAGAAACCTTCAAATTCAACTGCGAAGCCAATACAAGTTTTTTGAAAAGGTGGGGCTGGGGCGGCTTCCCCAAGCGCATCAGCGCTTCTCTCAAGCGTCAGCGACCTCTTTGCTCTCTCCGCTCTCTCAGAGCTCACTTAACGTTCTGCCACTTTTTGGATATGAAGAAGTTGCGGATGCTTTCGAGGAGCTCGTCCTTACCGGTATTTTTGAGCAGGTAGCCGTCCGGTCTGAGCTGCATCACCTTTAAGACAGTCTCCTTATCGCTTACGCCGGAGAGGAACACAACGGGGATATCGGCGAGCTCGGGTTTTTTGCGTATTTTCTCGAGTGTCTCGGGGCCGCTCATCATGGGCATTTCATAATCGAGCAGGATCAGGTCGGGGTGGTGGTCGGCAAGAAATTTGAGGGCGTGGTGACCGGCTCTCACCGCGGTGACATTGTACTTGCCGCTAAGGAATTTCAGCACCGTTTTAAGATACACCGCGTCATCATCAACAAGCAGGATACTGCGCTTCGCGTTTATCTTGACATCGGCGTTCGCTATCTTTATCAGAGCATCGGCAAGCGTGCGCACTTCAAACGGCCGTATGAACTTGTGCGCGATAAGCTGCGCGGGGATATCATGCTCGAGTGTGGCAATATCCTTTTCGTAGCCTATTGCACAGATAGGCTTTTCCTCGGACTGGCAATACTCCTTCAGACGCTGTATCGCGGTGTGGTTCTCCACAATATAGTCGCCCGCGTACACCAGAAATACGTCCGTGTCGAACTGCTCTACGCCTATCCTTACGACATCGAGCGGCACAACGACCACCTCTATCCCGGCCTTCCGGAGATTGGCAACGACCGATTCCGTCATAAACTCCGAGCCCTGATTGATAAGCAAGACCTTAGGCATATCCTGTCTCCTTTGAAATGTTTTGGGAGGTCGTTCCTCCGCCTTCTCATTCCGAACGGTTGTTAAGGCCGTAGCAAAGCGCCATAAGACTGTCGCCGAGGTGGACGTTTTCAACAACGACGCCCTCGATATCCGAGAGATTGACAATGTCGTAATGCGAGAAATTCCAGAAAGCCTTCACACCGAGCTTTGCGAGCCGCGGACAGACCTCCGGCGCGGCGCTCTTGGGAATGCACAGTATCGCTATAGTGGGCTTGTTTTTTGTGCAGAAGCTGTCAAGCTCCGACATCGGCATTACTGTGAGGTCGCCGAGCTTTATCCCCGCGAGCCCCTCGTTCTCGTCGAAAATACCGACGAGCCTGCAGCCGTACTTCCCGTAATCGAGGTGAACGGCGAGCGCGCGGCCGAGGTTTCCAGCGCCTATCAGCACTGCGCCGTTGTGCTCGTTCACGCCGAGTATGGAGCCTATCTCGTCACGCAGGTCGGCGACCACATACCCGTACCCCTGCTGGCCGAAGCCGCCGAAGCAGTTGAGATCCTGCCGTATCTGCGATGCCGTGACATTCATTCTTTCGGCGAGCCCGCCCGAGGATATGCGCGTCACGCCCTCGGAAAGAAGCTCCCCGAGGAACCTGTAATACCGCGGCAGCCGGCGTATCACCGATTTTGATATCTTTTCGTTCTTTGGCATAAATTTTTACCCGTTGGGGAAATTCCCCGTTATATAGTCTCTTTGAGCCTTTCGTTTATCGCGTCGAGGAACTGCTCCGTATTGACCTTGCGCTTGTTTTCAAGCGTCGAGAGCACATACAGGTCTCCCGTCATAACGCCGTCCTCGATAGTCTTTATCGTTGCGGCTTCAAGCTTTTTGGCGAATTCCGAAAGCGCGGGAGTCCCGTCAAGCTCACCCCTCTTTTTGAGAGCGCCCGTCCACGCGAAGATCGTAGCTACCGAGTTGGTGGAGGTCTCCTCGCCTTTGAGGTGCTTGTAGTAGTGACGCGTTACCGTTCCGTGAGCGGCCTCGTACTCATACACGCCCTCGGGAGATACCAGCACGGAGGTCATCATACCGAGGCTTCCGAACGCGGTAGCCACCATATCGGACATAACGTCGCCGTCGTAGTTCTTGCAAGCCCAGATGTAGCCGCCCTCGGAGCGTATAACTCTCGCTACGGCATCATCGATAAGCGTATAGAAATACTCGATCCCCGCGGCTTCAAACTTCGACTTGTATTCGGTCTCGAAGATATCGGCGAAGATGTCCTTGAACGTGTGGTCGTACTGCTTCGAGATAGTGTCTTTGGTCGCGAACCATATCGTCTGCTTTGTATCGAGCGCGAAGTTGAAGCAGGAGCGCGCGAATGAGGCGATACTCTTGTTGATGTTGTGCATACCCTGAATGATACCGTCGCTGCCCTTGAACTCGTGTATGAGCTGACGAGTCTCATTGCCTTCCTTGTCGGTGACGATGAGCTCCGCCTTCGAGCCGTCCTTCACCTTCATCTCGCTGTTCTTATATACATCGCCGTAAGCGTGACGGGCAATGGTTATCGGCTTTGTCCACGTCGGGATAAGGGAGTTGATGCCCTTGACGATGATAGGCGAGCGGAACACGGTACCGTCGAGGATCGCTCTGATAGTGCCGTTCGGGGACTTCCACATCTCTTTGAGGCTATATTCCGTCATTCTCTGAGCGTTCGGCGTGATAGTAGCACACTTTACGGCTACACCGTACTTCTTTGTTGCATTAGCGCTGTCTATCGTGATCTGGTCGTTGGTCTCGTTGCGCTTAACGAGACCGAGGTCGTAATACTCGGTCTTGAGGTCAACGTAAGGACAGATCAGCTTATCCTTTATCATCTTCCATATCACGCGGGTCATTTCGTCGCCGTCCATTTCGACGAGCGGGGTCTTCATTTCGATCTTTGCCATTTGTTTGTTGTTCCTTTCGTTTGTATTCAGATATGGTCTCTGCTCCTGTTGACCGGTCGTTATCCGGTTGTCAAGGGTATCCAAAAACAATTTTTGCTCTGTTGTCTGTGCAAAAATTCTTTTCGGAGCCTCCCTTGACAACCGGATTGCGCCATGCTGTCGGGCGGTGCCGACGGGGCAGGGTGGGAAGCAAGAGTTAGTTCCACCCCCGTCGCCCTCATCATTATAGCATGGCGCACCACTCCCTGTCTCGCTGCAAACTCGTAAGTCTGCTGCCTCGGGGG
>JAFTAG010000275.1 GCA_017458655.1 Ruminiclostridium sp.
GCTGTTCACCGTTGGTCGATGTGCCGCCTACAGCTATCATCTGTTCGCCGCATACGCCGCAGAACAGCTTACCGGATAGATAATACTCGACTTTAGCCCTTGCGCGTGCAGGGGCTCTTTTTGTGTGCTCTACGAGCTTCTGAACCTTGTCAAATGTATCACGGTCTATCAATGCCGGGCAGCCTCCTTCAATGACGATATCCTCATAGGTATATACCCCGATGTACTTCTTATTCGTAAGCATACTCTGAAATGTTGTAAGTGTGAACTTCCCGCCGGAACGGGTGCGGTATCCTCGCTCGTTGAGATAGTCCGCGATCTGCTTCTTTCCCTTACCGTCGGCATACATACGGAATACTATGCGCGGGATCTCGGCTGTCGCATCATCGATGTGCAGCTTCTTATCTTCTCCCCACTTATAGCCGAGAGGCGGGGGAGCTCCCACAGACTGACATTTCAGAGCGGATTCACGCATACCGCGCTTGGTTTTCTGCCCGAGCTCAGCACTGTAAAACTCCGCCATAGCTTCAAGTATCGCCTCGGTGATGATGCTCTCCGGCGCATCGGTAAGGTTTTCGGTCGCGGAGATCACCTGCACACCGTTCTGCCTGAGCTTCATCTTATAGAACGCGCTGTCGTAGCGGTTACGGCTGAAACGGTCGAGCTTGTACACAATGACGTACTGGAACAGGTGCTTTGCGCTGTCGGAGATCATCTGAAGGAACTGCGGGCGATTTGCGGTCTTGGCAGACTTCGCGCGGTCGATGTATTCGCCTATGATCGTGTAGCCCTCACGCGCTGCGAAGTCCCGGATAACTCTGATCTGACCCTCAATGGACTGCTCGGACTGCTTATCGCAGGAATAACGTGCGTATATGACAGCTTTTTTCTCGTTAATCATAAAAAATACCTCCTTTTAAATGCGTTTTTTGCGGTTTTTTCGCAAAAATCGGGTCTAAAATACCGATTTTGGGTGAATTGTTGACATTTTCAAGGAGATGTGGTATAATATATGAGTCTTAGGGTGTTGGTGTTTTATTATACCACATCTATTCAAGTCCTCTCATCGGTGGCCGCCGGTGAGGGGATTTTTTTAATTTGTAAATTAATGGGATTGCATCGTAATACTGATAATAAGAATTAGTATTGCTATGATCGAAAAGAATATAAATCCGCCGGAAATGATCTTAGAATGTCTTTGAAATTTCTTGTTGCAGTGCGGGCATCTGTCGGCATAGAAGTCTTTAGGCGCGAAACACGAAGGACAGTAATTAGTGTGCTTTTTCCGAGTAGCTCCGTATAGAGCAATTACCGCGCCTAAAACAATAAAAATCCAGTTTTTACTCACAATACTTGAAATGATTATTAAAATACCGATAAACAGACCTGTAACAAAAACAGTATTGATTTTTGCTTTTCTCTGATCTTCCGGCAATTGGTATGAAACCTTTGTCGATGCCTTTTTTGATACGGGCGCTTGAACTTGATACACGTTTGTGGTGTGATAATGATTCTCAACTCTATTATCAATATTATTGGTGATGTTTTGTTCTGCCTTTGGGAGCTTACCGCCACAGTAGATGCAAAATTCGCCGTTGTTTTCTTCAGTTATCGCAGCCCCGCAATTCGGACAATGTGTAGGTACCATTATGTCTATCTCCTTTGATGT
This sequence comes from Ruminiclostridium sp., assembly GCA_017458655.1. Classification (GTDB taxonomy): domain Bacteria; phylum Bacillota; class Clostridia; order Oscillospirales; family Ruminococcaceae; genus Ruminiclostridium_E. The sequence continues at coordinate 1,670 of JAFTAG010000275.1, forward strand.
AAGTTATTATGCTATCCCGATTACCTTTCCTGCGCACTTGATATAGTCACCTTCAGTGAACACGATATCATCGTAATCGCTGTTGACGGATATCAGGCGGTCACCGCCGTACTGCTTTATATATCCCTGCCCGTTTACTACAAAGATACCGGTCTCGCCGATGTTTATTTCCTCATAAGCCTTTACAAGCACGATATCGCCGTCCGAGTAGATTGGCTCCATACTGTTCCCGTAGATTGTAACGGCAAAATCGGCTTCCTGCGCCTCGGGCGTGTCGGGTATGTCTATTTCGTCCCATTCGTCGCGATCTTCGAGGTCGAAGCCAAAGCCCGCGGACGCTTTATAAACACTGTGTTTTATTCTGATAGTTGGCGTGATTGGTTTTTTGGGGCGGAAATTTTTCGCTCGTTTCTTTTTGAGCTCATACATTATAAATCCTAAATAATCTGTGATATTGTCCTCAATGCTATCAAGATCCTTTGGTGATATTTCGAGCGTACCGTCCGGATACTCTAAAAATATATATTCCTCTTCATGGGCTTCCGTAATTATAATACGGTAGCCCATTTTATTTAACTTACGCTCAAGCCACATGTCGTCGGCCATATCAGGAGCCGTCTCTGAGCGAGGTTCCGTGCTCCCTGCCAACCAGTCGACCGAAACGTTGAAATATTCCGATATTTTCCGCATTACAGCGACGGATAATTGTTTGGTGCGTCCGGCATTGAGTTCTGATAACGAGCTTCGGGAAATGTTCAGCTCTTTACACAACTGAGTTATGGTAATATTCGCTTGATTGCACAAGTTCTCTATTTTGTTGTATAAATTAGACATATTATCACCTCTTGGTTTGGTTGAAACAAACAAAATTTCAGAACTCTGTAAAACAATTACAGAAATCTGTTGACAATTTCAGAATTCTGTAATATAATAAGTTTGTTCGAAACAACAGAATTCTGTACTAATAACTCTATTATAATACAGAAATTTGTAATTGTCAAGTAGGAGGCGAAAAAATGTTTGATAGGAAAAACGCTGTTACGCCTTTCGGTATTACTATTAAAACCAAACTGTTGGAATTGAATAGGACACAGAATTGGCTTATAGCGGTACTTGCCGAAGAGTATAAGAAAGATGTAGGTGAAAGCACATGACGCACAGACAATATGTAGCCCTGTCAATTCTTACAACGGCAGTTGCCGCACTGGTCTATATCGCCCCGCCTATTATAGAGGAGTGTCCTTTCTTAGGGGTGATTGTCGGCGTGCTGCTGATCGTAATTATGGCAGAATGTATCTTCCGAGGAGGATTAACAGATGTTAGCAAATGAAAAGAAAAGCCCCACAGCAGAGCCGCAGAGCAAAGATAAAAATATCCACAACAATAGTATAGCAGAAAACAACGGAAGAAAAACTGCATTTGAATTTTTGCAGGCGCCTGCAAAAATGTTGGATATTGTTGGTCACACGAAAGGAGAAACATCAAATGAGAACTGATATTTATTTCTGCTGCGAGAAGGGCAACGACGCAGCCTGAACTATAAACCAAAGACCGTCCTCAGCCCGATTCACTTACCCTGTATTCGAATGAAATTAAAAAGCCCTCAGAAACGTTTACATAGCGTTCCCGAGGGCTCTCTTTTTGCCTGTATCATATTTTACATCGATCTTCCGCCACAAACGCGTTAAGCAGTGATTCGCCGACACCCGGCGCATCCGGGTCATGAGATGTCTTGCCCATAGGCTGACTTCATTCTGCACTATTCTGTTCAAGATACCTCATTATCCGATCAACACTTCCCTCTATTCCACAGGAAGAATCGATCATCAGTTCATAATTATCCGACTCTCCCCAGCGTTTACCGGAAATATGCCTGTAATATGACGCTCTTGCTTTATCAGAGCGTCTGATATTTCTCCTGGCTTCCCGCGGAGAATCATTATATACGTCCATAACCCGGCTGATCCGATAAGGCTTGGGCGCATATACAAATACACGAACGATGTTGTCGTGATCCTTCAGCACATAATCGGCGGCACGTCCGACAATAACACAGCTTCCTTGATCCGCTATTTTTCGTATGATATCGTTCTGGGCTTTGATCGTATAGCGTATAACGTGTGAGCTCAGATACAGTTCTCTCAGAATATCCGGCGCGTTTTTGTGTATATCGGAAATAAACTCTTTATCCAGCCCGCTCTCATGTGCGGCGAGTGCGATCATTTCCTTGTAATAGAAAGGAATTCCGAGTTTTTCAGCCACAAGCTTTCCTATTTGCTTGCCGGACGAGCCATGCTCTCTTGCTATGGTTATGATAACGCCGGGCTTTGATTTTTGCATGACAGGAGTTTCCTGTTCGTCCAAAAGCTTTTGCAGGTTCGCTTTCACATAATCGGAATTAAGAAATCCCCGGTAAAACAGCACTCCCACACAGCTCGTCAGAACCTCCGTTACCGGAAAAGTCAGCCAGAACCGGTCAAGTCCAAATCGCGAGAACAAAAAGCCGAGCGGAACAAAGAGTACAATGGTACGTATTACAGTAAGGAGCGAGCTTTTCAAGCTTGAACCAACAGCCTGAAAGAAAACCGGAAAGATAAGCGATGTCACCATCGGTATGAAGCTGACACCGACAAAACGAAATCCGATACGTCCGATCTCTATAACATCCTTATCAGATGTGAAAACGCTCAGCATCCGGGTCGGAACACAAACAAAGCAAAGCGTTCCTACCGCCATGAGACATACTCCGAAAACAATGGAGGAAATAAGCGTCTTTTTACAGCGGTCGATGTTCCTTGCGGCGTAATTGTAGCTGACGATCGGAACGATACAGGTCTGCATCGCACCGAGTGGGATAAAGAAAAAAGTCTGCCATTTGTAATACAGCCCGAGTGTCGTTACCGCCTGGTCAGAGAAACCCGCAAGGATAAGGTTAAGCCCGAATATATAAAAAGTATATGCCGACTGCATAAGTATGTTCGGGGTACCTAAACGGTATATCTGTGCTATATGCTCACGATAGAGCTTCACCGGAGGCGATTTCCTGAACCCCTTTTTCATAACGATCAGTGCTGCGACTATCTGTCCTGCAACCGTTGCCAAAGCAGCACCGGCGATACCCATTTCCGGAAGTCCCAGATAACCGAAGATCAGTATAGGATCGAGAACGATATTAACGACCGCGCCAACGATCTGAGCAAACATAGGTGTTTTCATATTGCCGCCCGATTGCAGTATTTTCGTCCAGATGCTTTCGAGAAAAAGTCCGAAGCTGAAAATACACACGATCCTGCCGTACAGTACAACATCTGCAATGACTTCCGGGGAATCAGTTGAAATTCCTGCATAAAACGGCATGATAAACCAGCAGACAAGAGCAAATAAAAACCAAAGAATAACAGCAAGCGGTGTTCCCACTCCGCCATATTCATCCGCTTCATTCTTTTTTCCTTCTCCCAGCTTTGCAGCCATGACGGTGTTAATACCGACACCTGTCCCGACTGCCAATGCGATCATCAGAAGCTGTATCGGATAGATGATAGATAATGCCGTCAGACCCGAATCGGAATACCTGCCAACAAACAAGCTGTCTATTATATTGTAAAGCGCCTGTATAAGCTGTGCCAACATAATGGGCGGTGCCAGCTTCAAAATAAGCTTATACGGTTTTTCTGTTTTGAATTGTTCTGTTAAATCTGCCATATAGTTTCGATAAGCTCCAAAGTTTTAACATTTTATTGCTTGGTATTCTGTCGTGATACCGATTATCCCGTCTTTTTCAGTTTCTTCTTTAATTCCGCGCCTGTCCGGAACGCGTCGGCGACCTTTTCACCGACAGACATATACACAAGCTCTTTTTCATTGTAAATTAGTAAGCACCTCTTATTGATTCGATCCTATTATTTCATTCAGCGTAATATGTTCATTTCTGAAATGTGCCGTTCCTGCTTCAAGCGGCATATGTATCGCGCTTTTCGGGCAGTTATGCAGACAGGCATAGCACACCTCACAATGATCGGAAAACCGCACGCCGCTGTCCGTTACCGTGATATTATTCGCAGGACAGACCTTCGCGCAGATACCGCAGCGGATACAATCGCCATTTACCGTGTATCCGAGAGCCGTGTCCTTTTTCAGTATATTTGCAGCGTGATTTTTGTTCCACTTTTCCATTTCTGCAAGATCGTTCTCTGTGGGATATACCTGCTTTAGCTGACGTTCATTGATTTCCCGGATCACCTGAGCTATCTGCCCTTCAACATTCTTCTGCGGCAGAGTATCTATCTGCTCCTGCATATCAAAGAACAGAATATAGTTATCCACCATCTGAACGGCATTTATATAGCTCAGTGTCAGCCCGACCTTACGGGCAGTCACCTCAACATTGGTAAATGCCTGCGCATAGCCCATACCGTAGGTGTAGATGAAAAAGAAATACTCGGTCCTGATATGCGCTTTTTCAAGAAATTCCTTTACCATCATAGGCATTTCCACAGCATAGCAGGGAGCAACGATTCCGACAGCATCATCTTCGATCTCTGTTGTTTCCTGTCTCATGAGCTGCGGAATCGATAGTAGTGTTCCGCCTATCCTTTTTGCAACATACAGGCAGTTGCCCGTTGCGGTAAAATAGCATACTGTCATTTCTGTTCCTTTCCACAGCCTAAACATTTCTTGTGTCATTCGGGGACTTCGGGTATTGGCTCACCTGTTACACACCTGTGAATGATAAGGAATACGCCGGGCATAATGATACAATTGTCTGCAGCTGTTCTCAGACCTTTCATTTTGAATACAGCGGAAAGCAAAGCTGATCGTCAGGTCTTATACAATCATATTTACCCTGTGTTTTTTCAACGCAATACCTTCTCTCTTACTGCACAGCAGTTTGCAAAAAGAGCCGTCCCGAGACAAGACGGCTCTTTGCGTAATTTACAGTTTCTTTGCAAATTCACGGATCTCTGCGAGCTTTGCTTCGGAGCCGTTTTCTTCACCCGCTGCGGTAATGATACCTGCGTCCTCGATCTTCGTAAAAGCAAGAATACCCTTGTATGTAGCAATAGCGCCGTCATGCGTTCCTGCCGAGCCTGAGCTGAGCAGCAGGACCGCCTTTTTCGCCGCAGGCTTGCCGATCGCATAAACTCTCTGCATTGCTGCGGAAAGCTGTGCAGTCAAATCAAAATAGTAGATAGGCGATGCGAATACGATCATATCGGCTTCCTTGTATGCAGGCATTACCTTTTCCATATCGTCCTTCTGGACACACTTGCCCTCGCCTTTTGTGTGGCAGTATTCACAGCCGAGACAGCCGCCGATCTTCATTTTGCCGACATGAAGTATCTCCACCTCGTGTCCCGCTTCCTTAGCCCCTTCCGCAAAAGCATTTACCAGCGCTGCGGTGTTGCCGACCTTCGGGCTTCCGTTAAGAATTGCAATCTTTATTGTAATGACCTCCTTTTATGACCTCTGTGCAGCTTCTACGCCGCGCATAAGCTTATCCGATAATACTATTATACACTATAGCAGAGTTTTTTTCAACTCTTAATTGCATTATTATATATACGAATGAGAGAAATGGCAATTATTCTCTCATTTTTTTACAATGGATATTTTCTCACCGGTTCAGGTAAGGGCTCTTCATATAACCCGGTCAGCTCCTTTGCGGTAACATCAAGCTTATCAAGTACGAGCGCAAATTGTAATAAATTAAGCCGGCACAGTTGCAAAAAACATAAAGATGTGATATAATAAAAAGAATTATCATTTGTTGATAATTCTGTTCCCCAACAGGGAATTCTTTCAGAGCGCACTATACTGTTTTGACAAGGCTGTGTGCGGCCGATCGAGTATCACCATTAAGCAGGAACAGAGCAAATTACAAAGCAGGAGAAACACAATGAGAACAAAGGAAAAGGAATACAGGAGATATCAGATATATATGGTCGTAGGGGCGGCTCTGTCGATAGTGATCGTTTCGGTGTTCGCCTACATTGTTTCGCGTATAACGGCACAGGCGGCTTACGACGCTGCGCTTGAAGTCAAGCGGACGATGCTGAAGGAAAATGTCGAAAACACCATATCGTACATAGATGCCTGCGCGGACAGATTTCCGGACGAAGATCCGGACGCTTCTCCGGAGGAAACGGAAGCAGCGATGACAAAGATCGCCCGTGAAAAGATATACTCCGAGGTGCATATCGACGGCACATATATGTGGGTGCAGAAGGTGCTGGATTACAGCGGCGGTGACAACTACGCGATACGCCTGATACACCCGAACCTGAGCGACACGGAGGGCGAGTATCTGTCCACCGAGACGCTCAATCCCGCAGGTATAAAGGCGTATGAAGAGGAGCTGAACGGCGTGCGGGAAAACGGCTCCGTCTATCTTACCTACGATTTCAAAAAGCTGAACACCGACGAGGTGACTACAAAGGTCACATATTCGAGCCTGTACAAGCGCTTCGACTGGATAGTGTGCATGGGCGTGAATATAGATGATATGGAGCATTATGAGGAAAGCGCAATGAGCAGGCTGGTACTGCCGCAGACGCTGATACTCACATTAAGCTCGATCGTGTGGCTGATACTGCTGTTTGTAATGTTTCGTGCATACAGCTCGACAAAAGGGCGCATTTACGAAAACCAGAATCGTGAGCTCAGCGACAAGCTCTATTGGGACGCGGTAAGCGGCGCAAATTCGAGAATACGGGGTCAGGCGCTTCTTGAAGAGTATTTCCGCCATTCTCAGGAGAGCGGCACATATGCCCTCGTTCTCATGCTCGATGTCGATTATTTCAAGCAGTTCAACGACAACTATGGACACGCTCTCGGCGACAAGGTGTTAAATTCGTTTGTGGAAGCGGTAAGAGCGAACATTACAAATGACGACGCAATAATCAGGTGGGGCGGCGATGAATTCATCGCGGTATTCGGGAATGTTTCGCATGATGAGCAGCCGCGTCTCGGCGACAGTATCCTGAACTCGATAAGAAGTATATCGTTGCTGGAGCTCGGCGAAAAACAGATCACCGCTTCAATGGGATTTACATATATCAGCGAGCATGACAGCAGCATAGAGGAAACTCTCGCCAGAGTGGACGAAGCTGTATATGAGGCTAAAAAAGCCGGAAGAAACAACTGGAAGATAAAGTAAACACTTTTATAAAGGCAGTTCAAAAATCTCCGTAAGCGCAGGGGCGCTCCCCGTATCGCTTTACATACGCCTTATAAAATACGGAATAATCCCCGAAGCCGCAACTTTCTGCGGCTTTTTTCGCGCTCACTCCGTCATGCAGCAGTTCTCTTGCCCTTATAAGCCGCTTGGCGGTGATATATGCCCAGGGCGAAGCTCCCGTAGCCTGTCTGAAAAGCCGCGAGAACTGCGAGGCACTGAGGAAAAAGTGCTCCGCCAGTCGCCCGACTGTGATCTCCTCACAAAGCATATCGTTGACATAACTCACTATCTGTTCCGGCAAGGTAGGCTCGACGGAGACTTTACCGCTGCTACGCCGCCCTGTCATTTCCGCGATATCCGCAAGCTTTGTTGTCATCAGCAGCGTCCTGCCGTAATCATCGCCCTCATAATAGCACATCTCCCGGAATGTCTCTTCAAGTCCGGGCAGCAGGCAAAGGTTCTGCTTTCCGAGGGGACGGTCTGTGAAAGGTCTCATAAGCCGCCGCTGCGGGTCGAAGCTGTCGAACAGTGCCAGCGGGAAATTGACCGCGTACCGTTCATAGCGTTCCGCGCTGAGGAACCGTATGCAGTGTGCTTCGCCGGGACGCATGACAAGAAGGCTGCCCTTTGACAGCGGATAGGCCGACCCTTCGACAAGATACCGGGCATTACCCGAAATGAAATAAAAGACCTCACACCTGTCATGGATATGAAAGTCAAATCCCGTGCCGACAGGCGCTTCATCTACCGCGTGACGGATATACAGTCCGCTGCTCTCGCTCTCTTTCAGAAAGTCCATTCGTCTCACCTCTTACCCTATTGTAGCACATTATGCGCGAAATTGCAATATATTCCGATCATTTTTGCAATTGCAATGCAAATCGGTATATGGTATTATTATATCAACGAAAACAAAAACGGAGGTAATACCATGAAATATAGACTTGCGGCATTCGCCGATGAAGCGGCTCCCGACCTTGCGGGACAGATAGCGGCAATGCGGGAAAACGGGATAGTGCTTCTTGAAATAAGAGGCGTTGACGGCGAAAATATCGACAGGATTTCCGATGATAAAGCGCGTGAGATACGGGAAAGGCTCGATGGCGCGGGGATAGCAGTGTGGTCGCTGGGCTCTCCCTTCGGTAAGATCGGCATAGGTGAAAATTTTGCGCCGCACCTTGACAGCTTTAAGCACAGCCTGGAGCTTGCGGATATTTTAGGCGCAAAGCATATCCGCCTGTTCAGCTTCTACGGAACAACGGATATATCGCCTGTGCTCGAACGGCTGAACGCATTCATTGAAGCTGCAAAGGGCTCCGGCATCGTCCTTTGCCACGAGAACGAAAAGGGTATCTACGGCGACACGGCGGCGAAGTGTCTGGAAATACACAAGGCTCTGCCACAGCTTCGGGCGGTGTTCGACCCGGCAAACTTTATACAGTGCGGTCAGGACACGAAGCAGGCATGGGAGCTGCTCTCCCCTTATGTGGAATATATGCACATCAAGGACGCGCTTCCGGACGGCTCGGTGGTTCCGGCAGGCAAGGGCGCCGGAGAACTGCCGTTCCTGCTGTCACGGTATAAGGGCAAGGTACTGACCGTCGAGCCGCACCTGTCGGTATTTGAGGGATTTGACAAGCTCGAAAGCGAGCAGAAAACAAAAATGCGCTACACCTACCCCGATTCGCGGACAGCGTTCTCGGCGGCGGTAAACGCACTGAAGGATATCATAGGAGGACAGGAAAATGGATAAGGTAAGGCTTGGAATTATCGGCGTGGGCAATATGGGAAGCGGGCATCTCGGATATGTTATGAAGGGAGAATGCCCCCGCATTGAGGTCACGGCTATCGCCGATACCGACCCGGAAAAGCTGAAAAGGGCAGGCGGGAAATTACCCGCCGCGGCGGCTTTTGACAGCGCGGAAGGGCTGATAAACAGCGGGAAAGCCGACGCCGTGCTGATAGCCGTTCCTCACTACGACCACCCCGGTATAGCGATAAAAGCTTTTGAACACGGTCTTCATGTCATGACCGAAAAGCCCGCGGGAGTATTTACCCGACAGGTTCGGGAGATGAACAATGCGGCGAAGAGGGCGGGAACGAAATTCGGGATAATGTTCAATCAGCGCACCAACCCGATGTACGCCAGAGCGCGGGAGATAGTCAGGAGCGGAGAGCTCGGTGAGCTTAAACGGCTGGTATGGATAGTCACCAACTGGTACCGCACACAGGCGTACTACGATTCCGGCATATGGCGTGCCACATGGAACGGCGAGGGTGGGGGAGTTCTGCTCAATCAGGCGCCTCACAACCTTGACCTGTGGCAGTGGATATTCGGTATGCCGAAGCGTGTACGCGCGTTCTGCACTGTGGGAAAGTACCACGACATCGGCGTTGAAGACGACGTGACCATATACGGCGAATACGAAAACGGCGCGACATCAACATTCATCACTACCACCGGTGAAGCTCCCGGCTCCAACAGGCTTGAAATTTCCGGCACAAAGGGCAAGCTCGTTCTCGAGGACGGAAAGCTGAAGCACTGGAGACTTAAGGAGGACGAGCGCATCACCTGCGCGGAATGCAAGAACGGCTTTGTCTCCCCGGAATGTGACTATGAGGAATTCACCGCTCCCGAGCCCGACGGTCACCCGGAGATACTCAACAATTTCGCGGACTGCATTCTCGACGGCACGGAGCTTATCGCTCCCGGCGAGGAGGGGCTTAATTCCCTGTCCATATCCAATGCCGCGTATCTGTCCTCGTGGAAGGACAGCTGGGCGGATATCCCACTTGATGAAGACGAATTCGAGAAAAATCTCGCATGGCTGTGTCACAACGAAAGGCTGAAAAAGAAGCCGCTGCTTGTCAGTGAGCCTGCCGAGAAGCTGACGGAGCGCTGGAGGGTGCACTGGTGAACGGGCTTGCACTTATGACAGGGGTCACAGCCTGCTACACTATCACTTCGCTCAGCGACAAATACGCCGCCGCAAAAGCGAAGCTCTCCCCGGACAATTTCACCTTTCTGATGTGCGCCTCGATGTCGGGGTTTCTTGCCTTTACACTGCCGTTCCAGACCATAGAGTTCACACCTTCATGGCAGGCTTTTGCCGGTATAATACTGGTCGCCGTATGCAAGCTGCTGGAATTCAGCATGAGCATACTCGTACTTAAGGAGATGTCGGCTTTCGAGCTTAAGGCATGGCTGGGGACGACGCTGTTCGCGTCGTACTTTGCCGATGTGCTTATGGGCGCGGAGCTGAACCTTTTGCGGCTTGCTTTTATCGGCGCGGCTGCCGCGGGACTTGTGTTTATCGTCCGGGCGGACAAGGCGGAGAAGATAAACTACAAGCGCATAGTACTGCCGCTTGCGCTATATCTTGCGGCTAAATTCGGCTACGGACTGGTGATTCGCACATTCTCCGGCTATGCCTCGTCCATTATGCTGCTTCTGCCAGGAATGGCGCTCGTCGCTTTGATCGTACTGCCGAAGGTGCGTTTCGGGGAGTTCCGGGAAAAGCCAAAAGGCACGGCTTGGGTGGCTCTCGCGCGGATCCCGAATACCGCCGGAATGATAATGGAAAATGCCGTGATAGCGATAAGTCTTGCGGATTACTCGCTGATACAGCCGATGATACTTGTGACGCTGTTCATCATCGGGCTTATGCGGCGCGAAGCCTGCTCGAAGGAAAACATTTTCGGAGGTGTGCTTGCTATAGCCGGTGTGCTGGGATTTCAACTCTGCGGGTGAATAACAAAGGCTCGGGTGAGTTATGCCCGAGCCTGTATTGTTATATTCTGAGCCTGGTTTGCTCTGGTGGCGCAGCCGTTGATCAGATTATTTTTTCGCAATGCAGCAGATCAGTATCGATCCATGCCAAACAGTATCTCGATCATGAAAGCGGCTCCGAGCTTGAAGTCTTCCTCAAAACTCTGTAATCCCTCGCAGGCTGCGGTAATGTGTATCGCATTCGCGTTTCGGTGCCCGCTTAGTATGTGCGTGTCCATGCGCGCTTTTGGCTGACACCTTTAATGCTTCCTGCATTGCTTTCAAGGAGTTCCTTGCAGTCGGGGGTGCTTGTAAAGTATTTCCTCACCGTACCTTTCAACCTCGTCTTTGGCTTTAAAATAGCGCTCCGTGGTTGGTGTCGGAAGGGAACAGGGGCTTATCTCGCCGTAATAGAGTTTTTCAAGTATAGATTTCATTGTGGTTTTCCTCCGTAGGTTTATTAAATGTTCTACAGATAAGCCCTGCGGATTGGCTATTATTTGGCTCTTGTTTTTACCAAAAGCCGCCAAAAATGACTTTTGATTACTTAAAGATGTGTCGTGCAAAACCGTATTATAAGAGGGATTGCAACGAATTAAGCAAAATTGTTTAAAGCTGATTTGGAAATTCAAGTCCAGTAACAGGAGCCATCATAAGTATCCAATTTAGATATTCAGCCCACAAACGGCTTGATTAAGCCATTTGTGGGCTGAAATCTTGTGGATTTTAAAAATCACGTTTCGTAGATATTTTTTGACCGTTTTTCGGTACTTGCAGGACTTGAATTGACCGACTGTAGAAAATATCATTGAAAAATTGTGAATTTGTAATGAAATTTAGGATTTTGTCTATGAAATGGTAATTTCTAACATTTCTACAAATTTATATATAAAAGTTTGTTAAAAGCAATGAATCGTTTGACTTTTTTCGACCGATATGATATAATCGAAAAGGTCGCATACACGACCGGAATCGGAGCTGAAAGTCAATGGAAAATATCGAGGTCACAGTCATCGGCGGTGACATCTCCCTCGCCGAACGTCAGGCATATATCGAAAGAGGTAAAAACAACAAACCGAATATGGTACTGACAGCGGTCAGGATAGAACTGGACGGAGACTTCGCAGACATCACATATCAATATTCCGACCCACCGCAGGATATGACAGTGAGCATAGGCGGCTGTATGATCGGGAAGTTCGGCAGTTTCAACCACGGCAAGCAAGCCGAATACCTTGACAGGATCCCGAACGATCTGAATTAAATAACATTTAGAGCCTGTAAGCTCAGATGCGAGTAACATCGCATTTGAACTTGCGGGCTCTTTTTTGTTGCAAAATTTCGGTAAAAACAGAAAATTTCATTGGCGGCAGCAAGAAAAAATCGTCAATGTATATGAATTTTTCACAGAAAGGAACTCCAATGTATTTCACAGATTCACCCCATTTACAGAGCATAGAGGCGGCTATGAAAATGATACCGCGTCACCCGCTGA
>JAFTAG010000276.1 GCA_017458655.1 Ruminiclostridium sp.
AACGCTTACGATACCTTTTTCCCGAATGCGTACCCCGTGGCTTATGGCGTTTTCCACCATAGGCTGAACGGTGAGCGAGGGAATAGAAAAATCCTTGTCCCGTATATCATATTCAAGGCGCACATTCGGGTACTGGAGCATCTCGATATCCGCATACACCTTTGTGTATTCCAGCTCCTTCTCGAACGGAATGAGCATATCGCTGCGAAGAGTGTCTATGTTCTGCCGCAGATATACTCCGAATTTCTGCACCGTCTCACCCGCAAGGACGGGGTCTGTCCTGCATAGTGACTGTATCGCCGCAAGCGTATTGAAAAGGAAGTGGGGACTCATCTGCGACATCATTATCCTGATACGCTGTTCGGCTTTCAGGTCGTTCTCATGCTCCCGGACGAACTGGAGATGCAGCCAGATGTAATAAAGAACACAGCTTGACGCGGACACCACCGTGAGCAGGTCTATCCGATAGGTCTTGAGGATAAAAATATCGGTGATCGTTGCGGCAGTGATAAGTATGACGACAACGAACGGAAAAACAGACAGCCTGTTCATAGTTTTACGGTAGTTCCTAACAGATGCAAAGATCAGCTGTATAAGCAGGATCACGCTTACCACGAAGCAGCTGTAGCCGAGAGGACCCCGCATAAAATTGCCTTCGTCGCTGTAATAGAACGAAAGCTCCGAGAAAAATGCCGTGCAATAGACAGCCGCGTTCAGGCCGACAAGTATCCACATCTTCCTGCTTTTTGTGAAAATCTTTATAAACAGGCTTATAATGACGGGTCTGATACTGTAACCGTAAATGCCGGAAACTATCATTGCCGCGATCATATTATTGTCGTCAAAATACGCGCCCGCCTGCTGCTGTATCACCAGCGTCAGTACAAGCACCGTGTTGATCATCATTATTCTCTTGCTCCGCTTATTTATAAACGGATCCATCACAAGAGCGAAGATCATTCCGAAAAGCTGGACAAAAAGCGCCACATTCAGCGCCGTCATTGTCTGCTCAAATACCGTGTTAGTCAAAAAAAGCACCTTCCTTTCGCGTATGATAAATTATATCACACTACGCGCCGGATTTCAAGCGGATCGCTCAATTTCCGGCGCGTATAAGTGCTGACTGCGGGGAAGGTGTGCTGTCAATGGTTCAGAAAAGCCCGTCGATATACTTCGTCAGCTCTTCTCTGTCATAGAAATGCTCTGCTTTGCTGATAACAAAGTCCGGCTCAGCGCCCTGATCTATGTCATAGAAGGAGCCGTTCCTGAGGAAGCTCAATCTAATAGAGCTCGAAACTCTGAACAGGGTCCCGGTAGCAGTGGACATGGGCATAACAGAGCAGGCGCCGCCGCCGCTTCTCTGTCCGATAAGAGTTACATGGGGATCGTCCTTGAACATGGAGGGTACTAAGTTTCCGCAGGAGAAGCTGACCTTTGATTCAAGGCAGTAAAGGTTAAGCCCCTTCCCCGCCAGAGTATCCTTGGAGTTGAACTTGTGGTCGAAATTGGTGTCTATCTTGTAATCATTGGTAACGAGAGCGCCGGTGTTCGGATCCTCAAGACTTATCGAAGCCTTGCCGAGGAAGGCGGCTATGGTATATACCGCCGCGTCCACCTGACCGCCGGTGTTGCAGGAAAGGTCGAGGACAACATTCTTTATCGGGCTGTCTTTTCTCAGTATCTGCTGAACGGAATAAGCTATTATGCCGAATGTGTCCTTATCATCGGCGGTCGGCGCTTTCTCGTAGTAGTCGCGCGTATTGGCGTAAAAACCGTCAAAGGTTATGTATGCGGTATCACCGACCTCCTGATATCCGGGAACTCCGTCGGGATTGTATTTATCTCTTATGCTCTTATACTCGTCCTTAAGCGCAAAGGTCTCGTCTCTTGCGCGTCCCTCGCCGAATTTCTCGTAAAGGGCATCGCCGAATCCATATCCCGACGCGTAGGAAGTCGCCTTGAAGATGCTGTGCTGGTCGTCAAGGTTCTGGTGGATCAACTGATACAGAGCATAATCGGAGGAACGTGTGTCGGTATCGGTCATGAGCATCGCGAATCCGCGCTGATCGACAAGCTCGGCAAAGCTGTCGATGTTATGGTTCGCCTTCAGGCCGTAAAGATGATCCATTGCGAAGCAGAGCTCATTGTAGCTGTACTCCGCAAGATCCTTGCCTATCTTTTTGCCCGCGTATTTGCCGTTCTTTCCGTAATATATCTTTCCGAGCGCGGTATAGCCGCCGTCCGTTACAAGAGGCTCGACACCCTCGTTATAGAGGATGACAGCTCTTCCGTTATACAGCAGGTTGAGCTGATTGGGAGCAAGGAAAATATCGGACATCGTCTGCAGCGGTACATAGAAACCGTCGCCTCTGTGACGAAGCTTGATGTTGTAAGCTCCGAGATCCATGGTTATTTCGTGACCGTAGCGCACAGTGGCGGTACTGAGCGTCTTGATGTACGAATATGTACCGTCCGCCGCTTTCCAGTCCGGAACAACTATGTCCATAATAGTCCGGTTTTCCGGGGAAAGAAACCCGTTGTAATCGAAAAAGTAGATCGTATCGTTCTCAAAGTCAAATTCCGCATAAAATCCGTCTTTCTTCTGAAAACGGACCTTCTCGCCGTCTGTCGTCATCTCGAAATCAAAGTCCGTCAATCCGCTCATCAGCATAGCGGTACGGTACAGGCCGGCAAAGTCTTCGAGCTTGTAATAAGGGATCGTGCCGCTGTCAAAGAAATATACGGGCAGGTCCGCCGTAAATTCCGGCGCGCTCTTAAGTATATATGTTTTCATAATTTTGTGGGCAAAATTGTATTTTTTTGTCTGCGACACGGAAGCAGATGTGCTGTCCGCGCAGGCGGTGAGCGACGTTCCGACGGACGAGGTGAGCAGTATCGCTCCGGCGAGCGCCGCACATAAGCTTTTTCTGACTTTTCTGTTCATTATCAATACTTCCTTTCCTTGATAGCGGTTTAAAAAAGCCATAGGCTTTTTACCGCATTGATTATACCACATATTGTCCACCATTTTGTCCACCTGTTCTGTCACTTTTCGGAAAATTTCTTGCACATTTACAAAATCGTCCTGAAAACAAGCCGCTGTTATGTATATTATTCACAAATGTATAATTGCCACCCACTTTTGTAAATAATAAACAGAACAGTGAGGCGATTTATGAATGTTTTTGTAAATATGCAAGAATTTTCAGGCAAGCCATTCAAACAGGTGGACAAAATGGTGGACAATGTATGATATAATATGTATGGTAAATAAGGCAGAGATCATACGTGCTTCTGCATTTTAAGAAAGGACTGTTATCATGAAAAGATCAAAACGTATTCTTTCATTCATCACAGCCGCGGCGATGGCGTTCGCGGGTATCGGCGCGCTGCCGGACACGGGGATATTGCCGGGGCTGTCCGTCACCGCGAGCGCGGAAGTGTTATCGGGCACTTA
>JAFTAG010000277.1 GCA_017458655.1 Ruminiclostridium sp.
CCCATTCGCACCGCCCTAAAGCCGTCATATTGCACAAATTTTCCTTGACATACGACAGTATGCCTGCGAAAAATTTGTACAATCTGCCGACTTTATGTCGGCACGCCTGAACGACAATAGGTTTTTAGAGGAGCCCATAAATCTGTAATAAGGCTTTTGGATCTCGTCACGATTCAAATAAGTCGCGAAGCGACACCACAATTATTAACTATTAACTATTAACTATCAGTGGTATGGTCCGAAAATTTCTTTAAAAATTTTCGCAAAAAACAGTAAAAAGCTATTGAAAAATCATCAGACTTGTGGTATAATAAATGATGTATCTGTATGCCAAAAAGCATACGGTAGTATTATTATTGTTAAGAAAATTTTCCCTGAGGCGGTACTTTATGCTCCATATAGGATTAGATGTAGGCTCGACAACGGTCAAGATCGCCGTTATCGACGATAAGAACGAATTTGTGTACAAGCAGTATCAGCGGCACTACTCCGATATTAAAAAGACACTCGCGGAGGTGCTTCTCGCGGGACTCGAAAAGGTCTCCGACACCGAGGTGACCGCGGCGGTAACGGGCTCCGGCGGCATAAACGCCGCGAAGTGGCTCGGTATCCCGTTCATACAGGAGGTCGAGGCGGGCGCCGTAGCTATCGAAGCGCTTATCCCCGAGACCGATATCGCTATCGAGCTCGGCGGCGAGGACGCGAAGATAACCTACCTGCGCGGCGGCATAGAACAGCGTATGAACGGCTCCTGCGCGGGCGGCACCGGCGCGTTCATCGACCAGATGGCGGCGCTGCTCAACACCGACATAACCGGTCTCAACGAGCTCGCAAAGGACTACGAGACCATATACCCGATAGCGTCGAGGTGCGGGGTGTTCGCGAAGAGCGATATACAGCCGCTTCTTAACGACGGAGCCAGAAAGTCCGACGTGGCGGTGTCGATATTCCAGTCGGTCGTCAATCAGACGATAAGCGGCCTCGCGTGCGGCAAGCCCATACGCGGGAAGGTGGCGTTCCTCGGCGGCCCGCTGTTTTACCTGTCCGAGCTGCGCAAGCGCTTTATCGAAACGCTGAATATGAAGCCGGAGGACGTAATCTTCCCGCCGGACGCGAACCTTTTCGTCGCCACCGGCGCGGCGCTTGCCGACAACCGCGGCACAGTCACCGTCGCAGACCTGAAAAAGAAGATATCCGAGCTCGGAAGCGTCGTAGTCCACGAGGTCGAGCGCCTCGCCCCGCTGTTTAAGGACGAAGCCGACAAGCAGGCGTTCCTCGAGCGGCATTCCCGCGCGGAGATACCCACCGCCGACCTCGCTTCCTACAAGGGAAAATGCTACCTCGGCATAGACGCGGGCTCCACCACCACAAAGGCCTGCCTTATCGGCGAGAACGCGGAGCTGCTGTATTCCTTCTATAATAACAACCTCGGCGACCCGCTAAAGTCGGTGATCGGCATACTCAAGGACATCTACTCAAAGCTTCCCGAGGGCGCTTATATAGCTAAATCCACCGCGACGGGATACGGCGAGCATCTCATCAAGGCCGCGCTCGGCGCCGACTACGGCGAGATCGAGACTATGGCGCATTACAAGGCCGCCGAGAAGATACTCCCCGGTGTGGAATTCATACTCGACATCGGCGGGCAGGATATGAAATGTATGCGCGTCAAGAACGGCGAGATAGAGAGCATTCTGCTCAACGAGGCCTGCTCGTCGGGCTGCGGCTCGTTCATCGAGAATTTCGCCGCCGCGCTCGGTATGTCCAGCCGCGAATTCGCGGAGATAGGCCTCGAAGCCGAGCACCCCGTCGATCTCGGCTCCCGCTGCACGGTGTTTATGAACAGCCGCGTTAAGCAGGCACAGAAGGAGGGCGCGTCCGTTGCGGATATCTCCGCGGGACTGTCCTACTCCGTCGTGAAAAACGCGCTTTTCAAGGTCATAAAAATACGCGACCCGAAGCAGATGGGCGAGAAGATAATCGTACAGGGCGGCACCTTCATGAATAATTCCGTTCTGCGCGCGTTCGAGCTCACCTGCGGACGAGAAGCGGTGCGCCCGGACAAGGCCGGCCTTATGGGAGCCTACGGGAGCGCCCTCGTTGCCATGCAGCGTGACGAAGGCACGGGCTCGACGATATCGAAGCCCGACGCTCTCGAGAATTTCACTATCGAAAAATCCACCGCGCGCTGCGGAAGATGCTCAAACAACTGTCTGCTTACGATAAGCAAGTTCGCGGACGGCAAGCGCTTCATCACCAACAACCGCTGCGAGCGCGGAGCCGGTACGGGCGCCGGAAGATCGACCCTGCCGAATATGTACGACTTCAAGTACAAGCGCCTGTTCGGGCACTACACGCCGCTTGACAAGGACAAGGCGAAGCGCGGAACGGTGGGTATCCCACGCGTTCTCGGGATGTACGAGAACTACCCGTTCTGGTTCACATTCTTCACCGAGCTCGGCTACAGCGTTATGCTCTCGCCGAAGTCCTCGCGCGATATCTACGATATGGGTATCGAGACTATGCCGTCCGAGTCGGTATGCTACCCGGCAAAGCTTTCCCACGGGCATATCGAGTGGCTGCTCAAAAACGGCGCGGACTTCATCTTCTACCCGTCGCTGACCTACGAAATGGACAACGGCGGCAAGGGCGACAACCACTACAACTGTCCCGTCGTGGCGACATACAGCGAGGTCATCAAGAATTCGGTACCCGCGCTGCGTGAGCATGACGTGAACTTTATGAACCCGTTCCTGCCGATATACGACAAAAAGGCTATGACACGGCGTATCGTCGAGGAATTCTCCCCGCTCGGGATAAGCGGTGAGGAGCTCGGCGCGGCGCTTGCAAAGGCGTATGCCGAGGACGCGCGCTTCAAGGCCGATGTCCGCAGAGAGGGCGAGCGCATACTGAAGCTGCTCAAGGACGAGGGCAAGAAGGGTATAGTCCTCGCAGGACGGCCGTATCACGTTGACCCGGAGGTCAACCACGGCATACCGGAAATGATAAACGGCTACGGCTACGCGGTGCTGACAGAGGACAGCATCGCGCATCTCGGGGAGCTCCCCCGCCCGATACGCGTCGTTGACCAGTGGATGTACCACAACAGGCTCTACAACGCGGCGGCGTTCGTTTCCACCCGCACCGACCTCGAGCTCGTGCAGCTCAACAGCTTCGGTTGCGGCCTCGATGCGGTAACTACCGATGAGGTGCAGGAGATATTGCAGGGAAGCGGCCGTATGTACACGCTGCTGAAAATAGACGAGGTCAACAACCTCGGTGCCGCGCGCATAAGACTGCGTTCGCTGATATCGGTAATGGAGGAGCGCGAGCGGACGGGATACGTTTCCGACAAGAAATATACCGGTTATAAGCCGCAGCCCACCTTCACAAAGGAGATGAAGAGCCGCTACACGATACTTGCGCCGCAGATGGCGCCGTATCACTTCGATCTGCTCGAAGCGGCGTTCCGTCATTCCGGCTATAATTTCGAGCTGCTGCGGGATTACTCCAAAAAGGTGGTCGATACCGGCCTCAAATACGTCAACAACGATGCCTGCTATCCGTCGATACTGACGGTCGGACAGCTTATGAACGCGCTCGAGAGCGGGAAATACGACCTCGACAAGACCGCTCTGCTGATAACGCAGACGGGCGGAGCCTGCCGCGCCACCAACTATATCAGTATGATAAAGAAGGCGCTTGCCGACGGCGGCTACGGTGATACGCCGCTGCTGTCGCTGAACTTCAACGGCTTCGAGAAGCAGCCGGGCTTCAAGATAACTCCCGCGCTGGCGGTACGCGGCTTTATGAGCGTCGTATATGGCGACGCGATCTGCCGCTGCCTGTACAGGGTGCGCCCCTACGAGATCGAAAAGGGAAGCGCCGACAGGCTCTACGAGAAGTGGAACGCCTATCTGCGCGAGGATATAAAGCACCTCAGCTTCAAGCGCTACAAGCAGAATATAAAGCAGATGGTCAGGGAATTCGGCGAACTGCCCGTGCTCGATGTCGAGAAGCCGCGCGTGGGCGTTGTCGGCGAGATACTCGTAAAGTACAGCCCCGCCGCCAACAACGATGTGGTGCGCTTCCTCGAATCGGAGGGCGCCGAGGCGGTAGTCCCCGATCTTATGGGATTTATCTACTTCTTCTGCGACCACGCAAACTCCCGCAAGGAATTTCTGACGGTGTCCGGCGCGAGATACTTTTTCAGCAATAAGGCGATAAAGCTGCTCGAAAAGCTCGAAAAGCCCTTTATAGACGCGATCAAGGGCACAAAGTTCGGCAGCTTCACCCCGATACGCGAAATGCGCGATCTGGTCAAGGGTATCGTCTCCACCGGCAACATCGCGGGCGAGGGCTGGTTCCTCTCGGCGGAAATGCTCGAGCTGCTCGAAAGCGGCGTTAACAACATCATCTGTATGCAGCCGTTCGCCTGCCTGCCCAATCACGTCACCGGCAAGGGCGTCATCGGCGAGCTGCGCAGACGCAACCCCGAGTCCAATATAATCGCGGTGGATTACGACCCCGGAGCCTCCGAGGTCAACCAGATAAACCGTATCAAGCTCATGCTCACCGCCGCGCTCAAAAAGATACGCAACCGGGATAAGCTTCCCGTTCCCTCCGCAGAAGTCTCGGACGTCTATTCCGAGATCTTAGACGGCAAGGCGGTATAAGAAGGCCGCTGCGCTTGAGACTGCGCTAGTGCTTCACAGAAGCACATATGCGCTATGAGGAAGAGGCGTTGCCTCTCCCTCAAGCTCCCTCACTGCTTCCTTTGCGCGGCAAAGGAAGCGAAAGCGTAGATAATGTATTATACAGTCCCGTGCCTGTTACGGGCGTATGGCGAAGAAAATACAAAAGGGTTTAACAAAGAAAGGAATTTTATTATGGCAGAATTCAAGTTTTCGGAAGCAGGCAAGAACGGTTCCGGCAGCACCGGCAAGTCCGGCGGCAGCAAGACCGGTACGATCGTTCTCATCGTCGTTATCGTCATTCTCGCGGCTATCCTCGTGTTCAATTGCTTCAGGATAGTTGACGAAGGCTACATCGGCGTAAAATACCAGTTCGGTAAGATCGTTGCCGACGACCTCTCCGCGGGTCTCAACTTCTGTATCCCGTTTGTCGAGGAAGTCAAAATGGTCGATGTCAGAGACCAGATCTACTCCGTCAATACAAACGCCTACACAAGCGATACCCAGACGGTCAATGAGCTCCAGCTCAAGCTCAACTATCGTTACGCGAGCTCCGCACTGTCGAGCCTGATACGCGATATCGGCATAGATAACGTAGAGAGCAAGCTGCTCGTCCCGAATGTCGCCAAGATAGCCAAGGACGCTATCGGTAAGGTAAAGGCCGAAGACCTCGTACAGACACGTTCCGAGGTGCAGAACACGATACAGAATGAGCTCACCGCCGTGCTGAACCCCTACGGCGTTGTAGTTACCGCGTTCGCTATCGAGAACCTTGACTTCGATCCCGCTTTCGAGGCTTCGATACAGGAAAAGGTAATCGCTGCACAGGACGCTCTCAAAATGGAGAACAAGACCCGTGAGAAGGAAGAGGAAGCCAAGCAGATAGTTATTGCCGCACAGGCGGACGCAGACAGCCAGGTAGCACTTGCGGAAGCGGAAGCAAAGGCGATCAAGCTTATCGAGGAGCAGCTTTCCAGCAGCCCGAACTATATCGACTACTTCAAGGTACAGAAGTGGAACGGCGTATTCCCGCAGGTAATGAGCGACGGCGTGAACCCGTTCGTTTCGATAAACGGAACACAGAGCGCTCCGACAACGACAACTCCGTCAACATCGACGATACCCTCGTCCGCAGCTCCCATAAACGCTGACTGAACGCACAATGCTTATCAGCATTCTTCTCCTTTCTTCGGCTGTCTGCCGAATGATCGGCAAGCCGAAGAGAGAGAAGAAGAGATTTTTTGATTTTAAGATACACCGTAAAGGAAATATATGACTTACACCGAACTGAAAAAGAAAGCGCTCGAAAGGTACTTTTCGCGTTCAAACGATATGCAGAAAAAGGCGATATTCCACACGGAAGGCGCCCTGCTTATAATAGCCGGCGCTGGGAGCGGCAAGACCACCGTGCTGTGTAACCGCATCGCGAATATGCTGCTTTTCGGCGACGCTTATACGAGCACTTATGAGCCGTCGCTGTCGCCCGAGGAAACACAGTTTCTGCAGGACTACGCGGACGGCAGTTTTGACAATACGCCGGAGACCGTGGAGCGGCTGTCGGCGCTTATCGCGCACAGGAGAGCGACCCCGTGGAAGATACTCGCCGTAACGTTCACAAACAAGGCCGCCGCGGAGCTTAAAGACAGGCTTTCGCGAATGAACGCTCCCGACGCGGGGGAGGTCTGGGCGGCTACGTTCCATTCCTCGTGCGTGAGGATACTCCGCCGCAGCATAGAAGCCATAGGCTACGGCAAGAATTTCGTCATCTACGACACCGACGACAGCAAGCGCGTAATAAAATCGGTGCTCGAAGCGCTTAATCTCTCCGAAAAGAGCTTCAATCCGAAGGTCGTGATGAACGCTATCTCCCGCGCGAAAGACAAGCTGATAACGCCCGAGAGCTTCCCCGTTACGAACGCTTCCGGGGAAAAGGACTTTCAGCTCGGGGTGATACGCGACATCTACATCGAGTATCAGAAGCGCCTTAAGACCGCGAACGCGCTGGATTTCGACGATATCATAATGAAGACGGTGCAGACGCTGCGCTCCGACCCGGAAGTGCTCGAATACTGGCAGAACCGCTTCGATTACATAATGGTCGATGAGTACCAGGACACCAATATGGCGCAGTACGAGCTTGTGAAGCTGCTCGCGGGCGGCAGGGGCAACCTTTGCGTCGTCGGCGATGAAGACCAGTCGATATACCGCTTCCGCGGCGCGACTATCGAGAATATCCTATCGTTTGAGAAGGAATTCGACAGCGCGGTCATAAAGCTCGAGCAGAACTATCGCTCCACGAGCAACATACTCGAAGCCGCAAACGCCGTTATCCGCAACAACACGCAGCACAAGGAAAAGACGCTGTGGTCGGATCTCGGAAGGGGCGATAAGATACAGGTTTACAAATTCACCGACGAGCAGAGCGAATCGTTTTTCGTCGCGAGCGAGATACTGAATCTAAAGCAGGACGGCGGGCGGCTTGCCGACAATGCCGTTCTTTACCGCAACAACGCGCTTTCGCGGAGCATCGAGCTTTCACTGTCCAAAATGGGCATACCGTACACGATAGTCGGCGGCACGAAGTTCTACGACCGCAAGGAGATACGCGACGCGGTAGCTTATCTGAGCGTTATCTGCAACCCGTTCGACACGGTGCGCCTCGGAAGGATAATCAACGAGCCCAAGCGCGGCATCGGCGATACGACGTGGGGCGAGGTCGAACGTATATCTTTCTCGCTCGGGATAAGCCCTATCGAAGTAATGGAGCGCTGCGACGAGTTTGTTTCGATATCCAAGAAGGCCAAGACGCTGAAACCCGTGGCGGCGATGTTCCGGGAGCTTATCGACACAGCCGACGAACGCGACATCACCGACATACTCGATGATGTGATGCAGCAGTCGGGCTACAACGATATGCTCATATCACAGGGCGACGAGGGTATCGGCAGGCTGGAGAACATCAAAGAGCTGAAATCCGCGATGATAACGTTCTGCGAGGACAACGAGAACCACACGCTGTTCGACTGGCTCGAGCAGGTCGCTTTGATATCCGACCTCGACAGCTACGACAACTCGGAGGACAGGGTCACACTAATGACGATGCACTCCGCAAAGGGTCTGGAATTCCGGAACGTGTTCATTATCGCCGCCGAGGAGAATATCTTCCCGAGCTACCGCTCCCTCGCGGATATGTACGAGCTCGAGGAGGACAGGCGTCTTTGCTATGTCGCGATAACGCGCGCAAAACTAAGATTATATATCACGACTGCCGAGTCGAGACTGCTCTACGGTCAGACACAGCACAACAAAATGTCAAGATTTATACAGGAAATACCGGGGGAATATATGGAACTGAACGATAAAACCAAGCACACATCTTCGCTCTCCGAAAGGACTTACGGAGGCAGAAAGCAATCCACATACCTGCAGGACAGAGGGGCTTCCGCTCCCAAGCCAGCCGCCGCTCCCACCAACGAGCATTTCGAGGCGGGCGACCGCGTCCTTCATAAAAAGTTCGGCGAGGGCACCGTCATCTCTACCGCTCCGCTCGGCAACGATACCCTCCTCGAAATAAGCTTCGATACCAGCGGAACCAAAAAGCTCGCCGCCGCGTTCGCTAAGATCAGCAAGATTTAAGAGGTCGCTGACGCATTGGCTTCGCAGTTGGGTCTGAAAGTATCTGCGCCTTTTGACCGGTCGTTTTCCGAATGTCAAGGGTGTGCTTAGCATTTGTCTTGTATGGCGGCATCCTTGCCGCCCTTTGAGCAAATGCGCAATGCATCCTGCATTGGCTGGCGGTGCCGACGGGGCTGGGTGGGAAGCAAGAGTAAGTTCTACCCCCGTCGCCCTTGCAATTATAACACGCCGCACCACGACCTGCCTCGCTTCTTTATGATAGTTTCGTTGCCTCGGGGGCGAATAAAAAGCAAGACTTTGCCGCAGTGGGAAACGAGCCGCGTCCCGGCGACCGCAGAGCGAAACTGCAAAGAAGCCGCATTCGGCGAGCGCAGCGAGCCTGTGCGTGCGAAGCACGCTTCGCGCAAATCTGTACAGACTCAGCCCGAGGCGAGCATGACACTCCGACATATTGCCGAGGAATTCATTTCTCGCTGTTGTTCCTCGATAAGTCTGTGCTATTTGACACAATGCGAGCCGACAAACTGCCGGAGACTCTCGTCGAGCCGAGCGCCCGACCCGGCTGCACACACAAACGTGTTCTTTTCTGCGGTGACCTGATATGCAGTCAGCACCCCGATGAGAGCGCGACAGCGACAAATCGGTGCTCTGACCCAAGTCCCTGTCGCCGGCCTGTCAAAGAGTTTGCTGCACAAGGCACTGCATTTTGCAGAGACCCTGCCCTTTGAAGAGATAAACTCCATACGCTCCGAGATACCCCAAACTTCTTTGACGGCCGAGCGATACGCGTTCTTTAGCGGCTCGGTACGAGACGCCATACTTCTCTGTCGCTTCGGACAGAAAGTAGGTCGCCACGC
>JAFTAG010000041.1 GCA_017458655.1 Ruminiclostridium sp.
AGCTTCACCATTATCGGGCGTCCGTGCGGGCAGAAGCGTATGCGCTCGTCGCCCCATACCTTTTCGGCGAGCGCCGTGAGCTCCCCGAGAGTGTTGCTGTCGTGCGCCTTTATCGCGGCCTTGCAGGCTCTCGTGTGCTGGAAGTCCCCGTATATCTCCGCGGTTATGTCGGCATTCCCGCCGCCCGCTGCGAGCGCGTCCGCAGCCCGCAGCAGCATCAATGCCGGATCAACGGTACGTTCGCCGTCGATAAAAGTCGAGGGAGCCGCCGTTATCTCGCACTTGCCGTCGTCGGTGAGCACCACGTCGATCCCGATATCGGCAAGACGGCCGGTATTCTCAGCGACTGCGGAAAACTGCTCCGCGTCAAGCTCCACGACAATGCTCTCCGCAAGAAGCTGCGAGGTGGTAATGAGCTGCTCTCGCCTGTTTTCAAAGTTTATCCGCTCGTGCGCGGCGTGCTTGTCCATTAAAACGAACTGGTCGCCGCAGGTGCAGACGATATATGTTCCGAATATCTCGCCTATCACTTTGAGCGGCGGCTTTTCCTCCTCCGCCGTGACATTCGCCGGTATATCATTGCCGCTCTCCCGATTTTCTGAGAGCGCCGCCTCGCCTATGAAGCGGAATCCCTCTTCCGGTACGGCTTCGGGCACGGTATCGCCGTTATCGGCCATATTATCGTTAACGCCGTTAGCGCCGCTGTCCTCATCGTCCTCATCGTCCTCATCGTCCTCGTCATACCGGACAACGACGGAGCGCGCCGCGAAGCGCTGCTGCACGAAGGGCGGCTCCTCCCGATTAGGTCGGAAAGGCGCAGTCTCTGCGTATGTCAGCACCGGCTTATCCTCGGGAACGAATATACGCTCCGGCTCGGTCCGCGCGGGCGGTTCGCTGTTCGTGCTCATACGAACGTTCGCCACCGCGGTATTGACCTTTTCGGCAAGAATACGGTCATTTCCGCGCAGGTCGGCTTTCTCCGCCGGTATCTCCTTTTTCTGCAATACCACGTCACGGCGGTTGTCGGCATTGAGAATGGCGTTCTTCACGCCGAAATTTATCGCGTCGAACACGTTTTTGTCGAAAGCGAACCGCACCTCGGTCTTGGACGGGCTGACGTTCACGTCGCAAAGCTCGGGCGGCATGGTCAGATTCAGCACGCACGCCGGGAACTTCCCCACCATTATGCTGTTGCGGAAGCCCTCCTCCAGCGCGGTCATACACACGAGCGACTTCACGCTGCGGCCGTTGACGTAAAAGTATTGCAGGGAGCGGTTCCCGCGCGTGAACAGCGGCGAGGACACATACCCTGTGACCGATACGCCGTTCAGCGTGAAATCGACCGGTATCAGGCTCGCGGCGAACTGCCTGCCGAACACCGAATATATCGCGGAGTAGTAATCCCCGCCGCCGCTCGTGTCACGAACGCACTTGTTGTCACGGATAAAGCGGAAGGCTATCTCCGGGTGCGCGAGCGCGAGCCGGTCAACGAGCGACTGTATCTGGTTGCCCTCGGTGACGTCTTTTTTGAGGAATTTCTGACGCGCGGGCACATTATAGAACAGGTCGCGTATCACGATAGTCGTGCCGTCGGGGCAGCCGGTGCGCTCGTGCTCGGAGATCTCGCTCGCGGCAATTTTCAGGCAGCCGCCCATTTCCGCGCCGGGCTCCTTCGAGAGCACCTCCACCTTTGCGACCGCGGCCACCGACGCCAGCGCTTCACCGCGGAAGCCGAGCGTGAAGATACGGTCAAGGTCTTTCGCGCTTTTCACCTTGCTTGTGGCATGACGAAGAAACGCCGTCGGCATATCCTCAAAGGCTATGCCGCAGCCGTCGTCGGTTATGCGCATAAAGCTCGCGCCGCCGTTCTTTATTTCCACGGAAATGTGCTTTGCACCAGCGTCTATCGAGTTTTCGACGAGCTCCTTTATCACCGACGCGGGACGTTCTATCACCTCGCCCGCCGCGATAAGCTCGAATACGCTCTTATCGAGCAGATCTATCTTTGCCAATTTTTCACCTTTTCTTTTTCTATGAACATTCTGCATCTGTCCCATTGCTCGCCGTCGAAGGAGAACGCTCCGGCCTCCGTTCCCGATACAGTAAATCCTGCGCGCTCATAGCACCTGCGCGCGGCTGTATTGGCGGAAAACACGCAGAGCCGCACAATACCCGCACCCATATCGTCAAAAGCCTGACCCACCGCAAGTGTCAGCATTTCCCTGCCGATGCCCTGCCCTCGCCTGTACGGGTCAACAAGAACAAATTTCAGCATTGCTTCGTTATTGTTCACGGAAACGCATAAGAAGCCGACCGCATCTCCCTCTCCGGATAACGCGATAAAGGCTTTGTTGCCGAAACGCGCCGCTTCATCTTCAAGCAGGCGGTCAAAGCCTTCACGGGTCAGCGGGTATCCGACCCGGTCCGCACACCAGAGCGCGTGCTCACGCCTGCCGTTTATCCAGCTTCGCACCGCGTCAAAGTCGCTGTCCGGAACATACTCTCTGAGCTTCATCGACACCCCTCATTTCAGCATGTCCTTGAACTCGGCCAGCCGAGCATACGCGTCGCGCGGTGACATATCGTCGAGGTCAAGGTTCTTTATCGCCTGTATCACGTTATTCTTGTTTATGGAGCTGAAATCGTACTGCTCCTTGCTTTCGTCCTCGGCGGTGAGCCGCTTTTCGAGGTCTATCTTCGAGCCCAGCTCGATGTCCTTCAGAGCGACCTTTGCGGCCTCTATCACCTTCGGCGGCAGTCCCGCGAGCTTGGCGACCTCGATACCGTAGCTGTTGTCGGTTCCGCCCTCAACTATCTTGTGCAGGAACTTGATATCATCGCCCTTCTTCATTACCGCGACACTGTAGTTACGCACTCCGGGATTGTCCTTTTCAAGCGCGGTCAGCTCGTGGTAATGCGTCGCGAACAGCGTCTTGCAGCCTATCTTTCGCAGTATGTATTCCGCGGTGGCCTTCGCAATGCTCATACCGTCAAAGGTGGAAGTCCCCCTCCCTATCTCGTCGAGTATGACAAGGCTGTTCTTGGTGGCGTTTTTCAGTATTTCCGCCACCTCGGTCATTTCCACCATAAAGGTCGATTGCCCCGCGGCGAGGTCGTCACTTGCTCCCACACGGGTGAATATCTTATCGACTATGCCGATGCGAGCGCTCCTCGCGGGAACAAAGCAGCCTATCTGCGCGAGCAGCGTTATCACCGCTACCTGCCGCATGAACGTGGATTTTCCCGCCATATTCGGGCCGGTTATGATGAGCAGGCGGTTGTCCTTGTTGTCGAGCAGCGTGTCGTTCGGCGTGAATACCGTGTCGCTGAGCACCGCCTCGATAACGGGGTGCCTGCCGTCCTTTATCTCGATGACCGGTTCGAGCGATATATCCGGGCGCACGAAGTTGTTGGCGCGGGAAGCGTAGGCGTAGCTTTGCAGCACATCGACATACGCCACCGCGTCGGCTGTGCGCTGCACTATCTCCAGCTTGGTGGAAATGAACGCCCTCACCTCGGTGAATATCTCCGCTTCGAGCGCGAGTATCTTGTCGTTCGCGCCGAGTATCTCATTTTCGATCTTTTTGAG
>JAFTAG010000278.1 GCA_017458655.1 Ruminiclostridium sp.
AGGCGGGAGGCCGTACTCCAGCGCGGTGATATAGTCGTAATCCACCTGCGCGTCATTGCCGCCCTGTGCGCGCTTTGCAGCCACCTGCTTCTCGAAGCGCTCGCGCTGGTCGATCGGGTCGTTGAGCTCCGAGAACGCGTTGCCGAACTCGGTGCCGTTGATGAAATACTCGAAGCGCTCCGTGAACGCGGGGTCCTTCGGCTTTCTCTTTGCAAGCGGGGAATTTTCCACCGGGTAATCGTAAATTATCGTCGGCTGTATCA
Organism: Ruminiclostridium sp.; assembly: GCA_017458655.1. GTDB lineage: Bacteria > Bacillota > Clostridia > Oscillospirales > Ruminococcaceae > Ruminiclostridium_E. The sequence goes on from JAFTAG010000278.1 coordinate 264, forward strand.
GGTTTTCCTCGACAAATGCTTCAAAGAACGCGATAAGCACTTCACCCTTTGTCGCGTTATTGCTCTCGAGCTCGACATTTTTCGCCTTTGCGGCAGCTCGTGCGGTCTCGTCGTCCGTCCAGTCCGCGAAATCCACGCCCGCGTACTTCTTTACCGCTTCTATCATCGTGAGGCGCTCCCACGGCTTGCCGACCGCTATCTCCTTGCCCTGATACGGAACGGTGTCCTTGCCGCATATTTTGATCGTTACGGTGCGGTAGAGGTTCTCGATTATATCCATCATACCGAAATAGTCGGTATAGGCCTGATACATCTCGATCGAGGTGAATTCGGGGTTGTGGGTGGCGTCCATACCCTCGTTGCGGAAGATACGGCCGACCTCATAGACCTTGTCGAAGCCGCCGACGATCAGCCTTTTAAGGCAGAGCTCGGTCTCTATACGCAGGAACATATCTATGTCGAGCGCGTTGTGGTGCGTTTTGAAAGGCCTTGCGGACGCGCCTATCTCCAGCGGTAGCAGTATCGGCGTATCGACCTCGACATATCCGAGCCCGTCGAGGTACGAGCGTATCTCTTTGAGTATCAGCGAGCGGGTAACGAATGTATTCTTTATATCGGGGTTGGCGATAAGATCGAGATAACGCTTTCTGTAGCGCTCCTCCTTGTCTTTGAGGCCGTGCCACTTTTCGGGGAGCGGCAGCAGCGACTTCGAGAGCAGTGTGATGCTCTTTGCGTGAACGGATATCTCGCCGGTCTTTGTTTTGAAAACATAGCCGGTAACGCCCACGATATCGCCGAGATCCCACGTTTTGAACTCATCGAAAACGTCCTTGCCGACCTCGTCGATGCGCACATATATCTGCATTCTGTCGGAGGTGTCGCGGACATCGGCGAAGCTCGCCTTGCCCATTATACGGCGGCTCATTATCCTGCCCGCGATCGCAACGTCCTTGCCCTCGAGCCAGTCGTAGTTGTCGCGGATATTCTTTGCGAGCTGTGTTACCTCGAATTTTGTTATCGTGTAGGGATCCTTTCCGTCGGCTTTCAGCTTGCTGAGCTTCTCTATGCGTATTCTGTGCTGTTCCGAGAGAGCGGCAAGCTCTTCTTCCTCGGTAAGCTCCTCTTCATTCCTTATTTCATCTGCCATATTGTATATATCTCCTTTAAATGTCAATTTTATGTGTTCTCCCGCCTACGGTGGAGGAACACGGATATTTTTCTGTGCATATCCCCTGCAGGGTCAAATTTTGCCGTAATTCCCCGTCGCGGCGGGGAGATCCGCATCTTACTTACCTATTTCAAGTATCTCGAACTGCAGAAGGCCGGAGGGTGTCTCGACATCAACGATATCGCCCTTTGCGTGGCCGAGCAGAGCCTTTCCTATGGGGGATTCATCGGAGATCTTGCCGTGCTTTACATCAACTTCCTTTGAACCGACGATGTGGAGCTCGCGTATCTCGTCTTCCTCGATATCCTTGACTGTGACCTTGTTGCCGTGCTGGACGTGCTCGGTGTTGAGAGCGTCCGCGTCGATGATGACAACGTTTTTGAGGGTCGCTTCGATCTCGGCTATACGCGCCTCGATGATACCCTGTTCGTTTTTCGCTTCATCGTACTCGGAGTTTTCGGAAAGGTCGCCGAATGAGAGGGCTACCTTTATCTTCTCCGCAATGTCCTTTCTTTTGACTGTTTTGAGGTTTTCGAGCTCCGCTTCGAGAGCTTCAAGTCCTTCCTGCGTCAATACTGTCTGTTTAGCTGCCATGGTGATATTCCTTTCTGTATAAAATGTTTTTTTGTTTTGTATGTATCTGCTCCTGTTGACCGGTCGTTATCCGCTTGTCAAGGGTACTCCAAAAAAATTTTTACTCGGTTATCTGTATAAAAATTTTTTCGAAGCCTCCCCCATTGACAAACGGATTGCGGCGTGGGTATCGGCTGCGCCGACGGGGCAGGGTGGGAAGCAAGAGCTTAGATGCCCTCCCCGTCGCACCTTCAATTATAGCACATCGCACCACTCCCTGTCTTGGTGGAGATTCGTAAGTCTCGTGCCTCGGGGGCGAATAAAAAGCAAGGCTTGTTGCGCGGACGAGAGCTATCAAGTCTGCACAAACCCTCAACGCGGACTGCTACGGGCGCTTGCCCGCGGGGGCGATTAAAA
>JAFTAG010000279.1 GCA_017458655.1 Ruminiclostridium sp.
CGGCACGGACGCTTTCGTTGATTACACCTTCACAGGCGAGGACGGTACAGCTATGACAGAGACTGCCGTACTCAAGGGCGTTTGGGCAGCGGAAGATCCGGTCTATGTTCACATTCTCGGCGAAGCTGCTTACATCGAGCTCCTGAGCGTAGAATAAATCTTTTCTCCATAGGAACGGTGCGGGGAGGAAGCTCCCCCGCCTTTCCGAAGCCGGGAGCGGTGCAGTCTTCCGGTTTCGGAAAGGTGACGTAAATGCCTTGAAATGAGAGGATAACGATATGAACGAAAAACTGAGATTCGCGGTGCCGTGGATAACACAGCGCGCCGACCCGTATGTGCTCCGGCACACGGACGGGAAATACTATTTCACAGCCTCTGTGCCGGCATACGACCGCATAGTGCTGCGGTGCTCGGACACGCTGGGCGGGCTTGCGGACGCGGAAGAAAAGACGCTGTGGCACTGCCATGAGAGCGGAGCTATGAGCAAGCACATCTGGGCTCCCGAGCTGCACTTTGTGTTCGGCAAATGGCACATCTACTTTGCGGGCGGCGAGAAAGAGGATATCTGGAAGATACGCCCGTATGTCCTCGAATGTGAGGGCAGCGACCCGATGACGGGGCAGTGGCGCGAGCTCGGAATGATGCGGTGTGCCGAGGACGACGAGTTCTCGTTCCGGGCGTTCTCCCTCGACGGTACGGTGTTTGAGAGCGGCGGCGCTAATTACTACGTCTGGGCGGAGAAGGTCGGCGTAGGTAAGCAGATATCCAATCTCTACATAGCGCGGATGAAAGACGCGCATACCCTCGATACGGTGCAGGTGCTGCTGACCACCCCCGACTACGACTGGGAGCGTCACGGCTTCTGGGTGAACGAGGGCCCCGCGGTGATAAAGCGCGGCGGTAAGATATTCCTCACCTATTCAGCCAGCGACACGGGCGTAAATTACTGTATGGGAATGCTCACGGCGAACGAGGGGAGCGACCTGCTCGACCCGCTGAGCTGGCGTAAGGAGCGTTACCCGGTACTGCAAACGGATCGTGGCAGGGGGATATACGGCCCCGGTCACAACTCCTTCACCACGGACGGGGACGGGAACGATATCCTCGTGTTCCACGCGAGAACGGAGGCCGAGATCGAGGGAGACCCACTCTACGATCCCAACCGACATGCTATGCTGCTTCCCATAAGGTGGGAGAACGATATTCCCGTATTCGGCTTTGACAACACATTATAACAGGAGGGCTGTACAATGGCAAGTCTGTCTTTAAAGCATATCTATAAGATCTACCCCAACGGGTTTGAGGCCGTAAAGGACTTCAACCTTGAAATAGAGGATAAGGAGTTCATCATCTTCGTAGGTCCCTCGGGCTGCGGAAAATCCACCACTCTGCGTATGATAGCGGGGCTCGAGGATATCTCCGACGGCGAATTTCTGATAGACGGGAAGATAATGAACGACGTGGAGCCGAAGGACAGGGATATCGCTATGGTGTTCCAGAACTATGCGCTCTATCCGCATATGTCGGTCAAGGAGAATATGGCGTTCGGTCTGAAGCTCCGCAAGACCCCGAAGCACGAGGTCAACAAGAAGGTCGGTGATGCGTCCGTGATACTCGACCTCGAGGAGCTACTCGAGCGCAAGCCCGCGGCGCTCTCCGGCGGTCAGAGACAGCGTGTGGCCATGGGGCGCGCCATCGTGCGTGAGCCGAAGGTGTTCCTTATGGACGAACCGCTCTCCAACCTCGACGCAAAGCTCAGAGTGCAGATGCGCGCGGAGATATCGGCGCTGCACCAGAGGCTCGGAGCTACCATAATCTACGTTACTCACGACCAGACCGAGGCTATGACCCTCGGTACGCGTATCGTCGTAATGAAGGACGGTATCGTGCAGCAGGTGGCGTCACCGCGCGAGCTGTACAACAATCCCGACAACCTGTTCGTTGCGGGCTTCATCGGCTCCCCGCAGATGAATTTCGTCAATGCCGAGGTGCGGGAGGAAGGCGGCGACGTATGGCTCGACTTTGACCGCCATACCATAAAGCTCCCCGGCAAGAAAGCCGCCACAGTAAGGGAAAAGGGCTATATCGGCAAGAAGGTCATCATGGGTATTCGCCCCGAGCGCATCTTCGAGAGCGAAATGGAGCTGTCCGTTCATAAGGACACGCAGATAGAGGTCAAGATAAACGGCTACGAGCTGCTCGGGTCGGAGGCGCTGCTGTACTTCAACCTGCTCAACGAGAAGCCCGGCGAGCTCGACAGGCAGTTCTCCGACGACGCGTATGCCAATGTCAAGAAGGTGCAGTGGACGGCGAAGGTCGATGCGAACACCACCGCGCGCTACGGAAGCACTGTCACCGTCGCGCTCGACCCCAACAGGATCCATATATTCGACAAGGACACCGAGCAGGCGATAGTTCACTGAGGACCCAAAAATACTGAAAGGAAGGAGAGATCTTATGAATAATACCCAGATAACTATAAGGATAAATTCGGAAACAAAGGCGAAGGCGCACTCTCTGTTCAACTCTCTCGGTCTCGATCTCAGCACGGCTATCAATATGTTTCTGAACGAGGCTATAGAGTTTCAGGGAATACCGTTCATCATACGAAGATATAACGGTAATGCCGAACCGGCTTTTATAGTCGCGCAGGAGGGTATCAGGCTCAGCCGTCCTTTCGGCAGTGCCGAAGCGCTCGGTGAGAATGCCGACGCTGACGATAAAGTATCATAACAGATTCGGGAAATGCAGCGTACAGTAACATTTGCGCGGTATGGCGGCCGGCGGTACGGTCGGGCGGATCATCGGCGCCTTTTGTCCGGTGATAACACACGGAAATATGCGAAAAAAAGCTCCCGGTCACAATTGCTGTGACCGTGAGCTTTATACCGTTGCAAAACACATAGATCACGAAAGTATCTCCGTCAGCCTGTCATATTCGAGCTCCTCGACCGCCTTGACGATCGCCTTCACGCGCTCCTTTTCCTCGTCGGGAATGCGGTACCCTTTGAGGCTTTCGGCGATCTCGTTCACGTTGTCGAGCCGGAACATCGAGTTCGCTTCATTTATGAGTCCGTATGCCTCGTGCAGTTCCTCGACGGATATCGGCGGGAGACTGTCGTCCTCCGCAGCCTCTTCCGCGTTATCGCAGAGCGGAGAGAGCTGTTCTCCGAGCTTGCGGCAGCGTGTGAGCAGCTCGTCTATGCCGGCTCCCACAGTCTCCGCGTCACCGGCCTTCCCGGCGGTCTCGAGCGATTGCGCGAGCTCACCTATCGCTATTGCGCCGATTATGCGCGATGTGGATTTCATCGCGTGTATTTTTATTGTAGCGTTGGGAAGGTCGCCCGCTTTCCAGAATTTCTCGGTCTCGTCCGCGTGGCCGCCGATCATCTCGGCGTAGGTCTTGAGCGCGGAGATGAAGCCATCGACCGAGCCGCAGTTCGTAACGCCCGCGTCTGTGCTGATCTCGTCGATATATTCGACAAAATCGGGCAGCTTGGGCTCACCGCCGAATATTTCATCGTCGCCCGTCACGATGTCATCGACCGGGTCGTGTATCTTTTCCTTCGGCAGATATTCGAGCAGCATTTCCTCCAGCCGGGTGGAGTCGATAGGCTTTGTGAGATAGTCGTCAAAGCCTGCCGCGAGGTACTGCTCACGCGCGCCTGAGATAGCGTTCGCGGTGAGGCAGACCTTCTTTGTGTCCTTGTTGGGGTAATCCTCCCACGACTTCATTTCGTGCAGGGTCTGGATACCGTCCTTTTCCGGCATCATATGGTCAAGGAAGATGATGTCGTACTTGTTCTTTTTCGCGAGCTCAAGTCCCTCGTCGCCGCTCGACGCGGTATCTATCCTTATGCCGGTGAGCTTGAGCAGGCTCTTGAATACCGTCAGGTTCATCGGTGTATCATCGACCATAAGTACAGCCGCGTCGGGTGCCGCAAATCTTTCGCGGTATTTTTTGTGCTCGCTCAGAGAAGCCTTGTACGAGGCCTCATAATCGCCGAGCGCATCCCACTTCACGACCTTCTGCATAATGCTGAACGAGAATGTCGAGCCTTCGCCGTACACGCTCTCTACTTTGAGCGCCGAGCCCATCATTTCGAGCAGCCGCTGCGTGATGTTCATACCGAGACCGGTGCCTTCGACATTGCGGTTGCGTTTTTCCTCGATACGCTCGAACTTGCTGAAAAGCTTCTGCATATCATTGGCTTTTATGCCTATACCGGTGTCCTTCACCCACACTTTAAGGTCTATCAGATCATCGCCGTACTCCAGCCTTTCAAACGTTACGCCGAACGTGACGCTGCCTTTTTCGGTGTACTTTACGGCGTTGGTCAGAATGTTTGTGATGATCTGTTTCAGACGCACCTCGTCCCCGTGCAGCAGCTTCGGTATCTCGCGGTCGAATTCGAGCTTGAGCAGCAGCCCCTTGTTGTCGGCGCGGGTCTGTATCATATTCACGAGGTCGTTCAGCACGGACGACAGGTCGTAATCCACCGTGATTATCTCCATTTTGCCCGCTTCGATCTTCGAGAAGTCAAGAATGTCGTTTACTATGCCGAGCAGGGTATTCCCGGCGGTAAGGACATTCTCGGAATACTCGAGAATGTCCTTGTCCTCGCTCTCGCGCAGTATCATCTCATTCATACCGAGTATGGCGTTTATCGGCGTGCGTATCTCATGCGACATATTGGAGAGGAACGAGGACTTTGCCTGATTGGCGGCAACGGCGGCCTCTGTCTGTTCGCTGAGCTGTTCAACGAGATCGGTCTTTATCTGCGCGTCACGCTTTGCGTACTGCGCATAAACGAACAGATAGTACATCATTACATCGATGGCGGAGGTCATATCCACCCACCGTCCGGTTCCATGGATAGCGATAAGAGCCGCACCGACACCCGAAAGCGCGATGAAAAGCACTATGACGCCCTCCTGCTTTGTATTGCCGGAGAGGTATTTTATCGATATGATTATCAGATAAATGAGATACAGTGCGCTGACAATGTAGGGCGTCAGACCGAGCGGGCCGCGATAGAATTCATTATTGCTGTTGAATCCGAACGAGATATCGGTAAAGAATGCCGAAAAAGCCACTATAGCGTTGATCGCAGCCGGAATGAATATCAGCTTGCTTACCTTCTTCTGCACGATATATACGACCATTACCATTATCAGGGGACGTATGGAATAGCACAGCGCCGAACCCAGCGTTCTCCACTGCGTGGGCTCCTTCAGCATTGAGAAGTGTATCTCCAGACTGTTGAATACGGTCAGCAGCAGGAACATCACCATAGAGATCCTCAGCCTTTTTATCATCAGCTTGTCGAGATACCTGTCAAAAGCAGTGAGCACGAACATTCCGACCGCCACTATAAACAGCAGATAATTCTCCGCCAAATATTCGTAAAGGATAATGAATATATCCATAGATCCAAAAAACTCCCAATATTTTATGCCTGTATATTTTTCCACTGTCCGGTCGCGAAGAAATTGTCAACGGACGCGATGATATCTTCTTTTTTCGTGGACTTGAGCAGATAGCCCTGCGGACGCATCTTCATTACCTCCATAACGCTGTCCTTGTCCGAATGACCGGTAAGGAACACGACCGGTATCTGCGCTGTCTTTTTATCCGCGCGAAGGGCTTCGAGCACCTTCGGGCCGTTCATCACCGGCATCTCAAAATCGAGAAGTATCAGGTCGGGCATATTGTTGAGCGCGAACGGAACAGCCATTATCCCGGTCTTGACAACGGTGATATTGTATTTTTCGTGAAGCCATTCCTGCACCATTTTAAGGAACATCATATCGTCGTCGCACATCAGGATACTGTGTCTTTTCCCGTTTGAAGTGTCCGACTTTTCTCCCGCTTTCGGGGCGACGTTCCGGCGGAAGGCTATCGCGCTCATCTTTTCCGTGAATTCCTTCATATCGAACGGACGTGTGAATTCCGCGGAAATACGGGAAACATCGACCTCCTTCTCTATCTCGGCTATCTCCGCGGGATATCCGACTATGCAGAAATGGTTGCATTCATCGGTGCATTTCGACGCGATGTATGACAGAAGTCCGGCGGAGTTGTTGACGAACTCCCCCGCGAAGAGCAGAACTATGTCCTTGCCGTCTATGTGCGCGTCAACCTCTCTTACGGTCGGCTCGCAGCGCGTAACGTAGATACCCTCTTTTTTGAGGTTGTTTTCGAGGGAATTCACCATAAATGCCGAGCCCTGACTGATGATGAGCATATCGGGTATGTTGTTTGTTGCCATAATGTTGTTCTCCTTTGTTATCCTATGATTTCCGGCAGCTTGTCGTACTCGAGTTCGCTGACTGCTTTTATTATATCTCTGACGCGTTCCTTCTCTGCGTCGGGTATCCTGTAGCCTTTGAGACTTTCCGCTATCTCGTTCACATTTTCGAGCTGGAATGACGCGTTGGCTTCTTTTAGAAGATTGTACGCTTCTCGCAGCTCGTCCTCCCGGATAAGCGGGAGACTGTCATCCTCCGCCTCCTCGGGCTTTTCCGCAAGCGGGGAGAGCTTCCGGCTGAGCGCCCTGCACCGTTCGAGAAGCCCTCCGAGCTCGTTGTTGAGCGTCTCGGTGTCGTTTGCCTTTCCGGCAGTCTCGAGCTTCTGTGCGAGCTCGCCGATATCCGCGGCGCCGATGATGCGGGAGGTGCTCTTTAGCGCGTGTATCTTTATCGTGGCGTTTTCGATATCGTCCGCCGCCATAAACCTCTCGATATCGTCGATATGTCCGTCCACCATTCCCGCGTAGGTCCTGAGCGTTTCGATGTACGCTTCTTCATCGCCGTTGTTGCGGATCCCCGCTTCAACGTCTATCTCCGCTATCTCGCGCACGAACTGCGGTATGATGTCATCATCGCCGTCGGAAGCGGTTTCCTCGGGACGTGCCGCGCCGGGGCCGAGTATCTTGTAATCCGGCAGGTATTCGAGCAGCATTTCCTCGAGCTTCACCGAGTCTATCGGCTTTGTGAGATAATCGTCAAAGCCTGCCGCCAGATACTGCTCACGGGCGCCCGAGATAGCGTTCGCGGTAAGGCATATAACGGGAGTTTCCTTGTTGCGGTCGGTGCCGGAGGCGCGCATTTCGTGCAGTGTCTCGATACCGTCCTTCTCGGGCATCATATGGTCGAGGAATATTATATCATATTTTTTGTCGCTTGACAAGCCCAGACCTTCATCGCCGCTGTCGGCGGTGTCTATCTTCACGCAGGTGCGTTTGAGCAGGCTCCTGAATACCATAAGGTTCATCGGTGTATCATCCACGACCAGCACGTTAGCGTCGGGAGCCGTGAACTTCTCCTGATACTTCTTGCGCTCGGAAAGCGACTCGCGGTACGCCGATTCGTAATCGCCGAGAGCCTCCCACTTAACGACCGTCTGTTTGAGCACAAACGAGAACTTCGAGCCGAGACCGTATATGCTCTCGACATTCAGCGACGAGCCCATCATTTCCAGCAGCCGCTGCGTGATGTTCATTCCGAGACCCGTGCCCTCGACGTTGCGGTTGCGTTCTTCCTCGATACGCTCGAACTCGCTGAAGAGCTTCTTCATATCCTCTTCCTTGATGCCGATGCCGGTGTCCTTGACCGAGAATTTAAGCAGTACGGCGTCCGGCTCGTCTTCTATCTTTTCGTAGGTTATGCCAAACGTCACGCTGCCCTTTTCGGTATATTTGACCGCGTTGGTGAGAATGTTCGTGATGACCTGCTTTATGCGCACTTCGTCGCCGTGGAGCAGCTTCGGCATATCCTTGTTGAAGTCGAGAACAAGGACGAGCCCCTTGTCGTCCGCCCGTGTCTGTATCATATTGACAAGATCGTTGATAACGGAGGAAATATCGTAGTCAACGGGGATTATCTCCATTTTCCCGGCTTCTATCTTCGAGAAGTCGAGAATGTCGTTTATAATGCCGAGCAGGGTGTTGCCCGCGGTCCTTATGCTCTCGGAGTAGGCGAGAATGTTGTTGTCGTCGCATTCGCGCAGTATCATCTCGTTCATACCGAGAACGGCGTTGATAGGCGTGCGTATCTCGTGAGACATATTCGACAGGAAGGAGGATTTGGCTTCACTTGCCGCAAGAGCGCGCTCGGAACGGTCTATGAGCTTGTCGCGCTCCTTCTTTTCTTCGTCGATATCCTCGGACAGCCACATAACGTGCGTGATACGGTGCTTGTCGTCGCGCCTCGAAACAATAAATCTGCCGCGCCGCCAGAGCTTGTCGGAATTCATATACTCGACGGTTATGGTATCCGTTTTGCGCATACGCTTCGCAAGGGTCGATAAATTTACGAATTTAAGTATTTCGTCCTTAAACGCGGGATCGGTGACCTTCGACATTACCTTGTTCATGACCTCCTGCGCGTGGTCACGGGTCTGTCCGATAACATCGTTCACAACGTCTATATCCGACTTTATCTCGGTAAAGGTGTCGTTTATTATATCGACCTCATGAACTGTCATGTAAATATTGGATATGGAGGAAACACGGTAGGTCTGTGTCATTGCAGCCTCGGTGAGCCTGTCGCGGCGGCGCTTCTCGGCATCGATGTTCTCGACCAGCCACAAAACGTGATCTATCGTTCCGTCGGGGAGCCGCTTTGACACGAGGAAACGCGCTCTGCACCACAGATCGCGGTAGCTTAAGAATTCCTCGGTGACAGTGTCGGTGTCGCGAAGACGTTCATTCAGCGTATCGAAATCTATGAATTCGTTCATGCTGCTTTTGGATATATCCGCCGTCATCTTGTCCATAGTATAGAATATGGCTTTTCTCGCGTGACCCTGATTGGCGTTGTTGAGCTCTTCTATACGGGGCGCGTTTGTCCTTATCTCCGCGAATGTGTCTTCGGGAAGGTTTATATCGTGCATGGAAAGGTAGATGTTCGCAACAGAGGACATCTGCTCGTTCATCGTCTTAAGCGTTTCAATGAACATATCGCGCTCGCGCTTCTCGGCGTCTATGTCCTCGATGAGATACATAGCTTTCGCAACCTTTCCGTCCGGAGTGCGCTCGGATACGATGTAACGCGATCTGCGCCATTTTTTTTCGGGGTTCATCCATTCGGAGGTCACGGTGTTGCGATCCCTGAGACGATCGTTCATCTTGCTGAAATCCACGAAATCGAGAATGCTTTCCCGTGTTGACTCGTCCGAGAAATTCGTCATTATCATGCGTATCATCTGCTGACAGTTGCTGCGCACCTCGCCTATCATCGAGGAAGCGTCGGAGCTGTTGTTCCTGACCTCGGTAAAGGTATCGGTGACGAAGTTTATCTCGTGCATGGAGATGTAGATGTCGGCGGCGGCGGAGAGCTGGTTCCCAAGCCTTTCCATTGCGAGCTGTCTTTTGCTGGAGGCTCCCATTATTATGGAGATAGTAAGGACTATGATTATCACGGCGGCTATGGTCGTCACAAGTATTATCCTTAACGGCTCAAAGACCGCGGTCGCGTCCTTTACCGACACACAGTACCAGTCGTCCATAAGCCTTGTTGTGTAAACCACATAATGGGAATTAGCGTAATATAATTCAAACGGCTCGCTGTCCGTCTCGCCCAGCTTTTCCATTATGGCTGACTCAAGCGTATCCTGACCCACGGTGTATTCCTTACCGACCTCTTCCTTGTCGGAATGAGATACAACATAGCCGTTGCTGTCAACGATGAACTGCCGGTCGTAGCTGTTTTCGGAAACGGTTTCCTCGGTTATCCTCTGTATCATTTCAAGTGAAAAGTCGAATGATACTACACTTTTTCCGTCGCAGAGAGATCTCGCGAGCGTGATCATAATATCGCCAGTCTGCGCATCAATATAAGGATCGATGATCGTGATCCTCCCTTCGTTCTCCATAGCCTTGATATACCACGGACGTTCGGTAGCGACATAGTCATCGGGCGGTACCCAGTCAGTACCGTCAAGATATTCTCCGTTTATGAATGCGTACATACCGGTAGTGTTCTCGCCCATAGTGTTCAGGATAGCATCCGACTGACCGGTCAGATACTCATGTATTTCGGCGTTTGACTTATTATTTTTCAGCATACTGTCGAGAGTATGTGATGTCATCTGAAGCGCGGTCTGACCGGTCAGAAGATACTCGTTGAACTGCGTGGAGGTCCTGTACGCGGCAGCTTCGCCCTTTGTGATGATATTGTCCCGCTTTTCTTCACAGAGCAGATTGTAGAATACTGTCAATATACCTGCAAAAAATACTATAACAAGTAAGGCGATAACAACATTCTTGATGATAACGGTCTTTTCTTTGCCAATTTTATTTTTCATAACGTTTCCTTTCTCCTGCAATATCATTGCAGCACCTTTTCCGGCGGCAGATAGTGTATTATCATTTCTTCGAGCCGCTTCGGGTCTATCGGCTTTGTGAGATAATCGTCAAAGCCTTCGGCAAGGTACTGCTCCCTCGCGCCGGAAATGGCGTTCGCGGTAAGGCATACGACCGGGGTCTTAAGGTTCGGATCCTTCGGGCGGGAGCGCAGCTCGTGCAGTGTCTGTATGCCGTCCTTTTTCGGCATCATATGGTCAAGAAAGATGATGTCGTACTTCTTGTCGTATGACATTCTCAGTCCGTCATCGCCGCCGTCCGCCGTGTCTATCTTCACCTTTGTCTTCTTGAGCAGGTTCTTGAACACCGTAAGATTCATCGGCGTATCATCCACCACAAGCACCTGCGCCTCGGGAGCCGTGAAGGTCTCCTTATATCGTTCGTGTCTGCCGAGGGAAGCCTTGTACGCGGCTTCATAGTCGCCTAGCTCTTCCCACTTGACCACGCCCTGCTTCAGCCGGAAGGAGAATTTCGAGCCCAGCTCGTAGATGCTCTGAGCCTTGAGCGATGAGCCCATCATTTCGAGCAGTCTCTTTGTGATGCTCATTCCGAGACCCGTACCCTCGATATTGCGGTTGCGCTCCTCGTCTATGCGCTTGAACTCGCCGAACAGCTTATCCATATCCTCTTTCTTTATGCCTATGCCCGTGTCCTTCACATAGACATCGAGAATGATGCCGTCGGGGTCGTCGGGGAGCTTTTCAAAGCCCATGCCGAACGTGACGGTGCCCTTTTCGGTGTACTTGACCGCATTTGTCAGAATGTTGGTGATTATCTGTTTTATTCTTACCTCGTCGCCGCGGAGCAGCTTCGGCAGCTTCCTGTCCATATCGAGCACGAGCGTCAGCCCCTTGTCCTCGGCGCGTGTCTTTATCATATTCACAAGGTCGTTGATAACGGACGATATATCGTAGTCAACGACCACTATCTCCATTTTGCCGGCTTCTATCTTCGAGAAGTCGAGAATGTCGTTTATAAGCCCGAGCAGAGTATTTCCCGATGTGCGGATATTCTCGGCGTACATCAGAATGCTGCTGTCCTCGCACTCGCGGAGTATCATCTCGTTCATGCCGAGCACGGCGTTTATCGGCGTTCTTATCTCGTGAGACATATTCGACAGGAACGAGGACTTCGCCTCGCTTGCGGCAAGTGCGCGCTCCGACATATCGATGAGCTTGTCGCGCTCGCGCTTTTCGTCGTCGATGTCCTCCGAGAGCCACAGCACACGGACGAGCCTTCCGCGCTCGTCACGCCTTGACGCCACAAATCTGCCGCGCCGCCAGAGCTTCTGCTTGTTCATATACTCGACCGCTATCGTGTCTGTCCTGTGCAGTCGTTCTTCGAGGGTCGAAAGGTCGATGAACCGCATAACATCGTCGAGACACGATTCGTCCGTGACCGTCTGCATTACCGAGCGCAGCATACCCTGCGGATCCTCGGTGGTATCCCCGACGATATCCTTCACGAGCCGGCTTTGCGACTTTATCTCGGTGAAGGTGTTAGCGGCAACATCGAGCTCATGCACGGTCATAAATATGTTCGCGATTGAGGAAATGCGGAAGTTGAGCGTTTTCGCGTCCTCGGCGAGCCTGTCGCGCTCCTGCTTCTCGCTGTCTATATTCTGCACGGTATAGATGACCTCCGCAGCTGCTCCGTTCTCGCCGCCTACGGTTATGAACTGGGCTCGGAACCAGCCCTCGTCGATATCGACAAAAATCTCGGAAATGCTCTTTTTGTCGGCAAGTCTCTCCCGCACGGTCGAAAGGTCAACGAATCTCCGGAACGTGTCCTCATATTCATCGGCTATGTATTCCATAAAATCGCCGCCGATGAGCCGATATTTCGAGTTGTCGGCCGTGCCGTCATTATCCCCGGCTCTGCTGCTGCGAAGCTCGTTCTCCGTCATATCGGCGGGGGATATGATCGACGCGTAAGCGTATATATCCGACATCGACGCGAGAACGTTCATCTGCTCACCGATACGGCGCTCGTTTTCGTAGAGCTGCTCCTGCTTCTCGTAGAGCGTTTTCTGGTTTTCGTACAGCTTCGCCCGATCGTCGAACATCTCTTTGTAGTTGTTCATCGAGAGCTTGCAGAGATACAGACCCGCCGCGAGCATCGGTATCGTTTCCGCGGTGAATCCGCCCGCTCTGGACAGAAAATACGCAAGAGCCGTTTCAACGTCTGTCCGGCGCTCGACATAGTACGGCGCGGTATTCCACACGGAGAACAGCATAAAGCAGTAATTTACCGCGACCGCGATAAAGTATATCTTATAGTCGCAGAAAAACAGGCTCAGCACCGGTATCAGAAACCACGTCAGATATATCGCAAGGTGCGAGCTGTCCATAAATACCAGCAGACAGTCTATCGCCACGAACGCGATAAGGCTCGTTATCACCACATTGACCTGACGCTCGATCAGCTGTTTATGCACGAACGCCACAACGAAAAGCACTGCCGTGATAATGGGCGCGGCCCAAAGGCTCACGTTCTTGAACAGTCCCAGCAGCACCGCGGCAAGTATGAACGGCCCCGCGAGCATACACGCCCACAGGACCTTGTTGAGACGGCAGCTTACCTTGCGGCGGTGCTCGGACAGGAATTCCGCGTATGTCGCTGCTCCTGCGGCCGAACTGTTACTGTTCGGCTCGACCTTGTCATTTCTCCTCATATTCCTTCTCCCACTGCATTATGACAGTATTTCCGGCAGTTTGTCGTATTCGAGGTCGCCGACCGCTTTTATGACGGCGGCAACGCGTTCTTTTTCCGTATCGGGGATACGGTAGCCTTTGAGGCTTTCCGCTATCTCGCCCACATTGTCGAACTGGAAAGCCTCGGTCGCTTCCTTTAACAGAGCATACGCTTCGTGCAGCTCCTCCTCCGATATGAACGGCAGGCTCTCGTCTTCTGCCTGCTCCTGCTTGTCGAGGAGGGGAGACAGCTGTTCGCCGAGCGCGCGGCAGCGCCTGAGCAGTTCTCCGATATGCGCGCCGAGAGTATCGGCATCGCCCGCTTTCCCCGCGTTTTCAAGGGACTGCGCGAACTCGCCTATCTCGACCGCGCCTATGATACGGGAGGTGCTCTTCATTGCGTGTATCTTTATCGTCGCGTTCGCGATGTCGCCGTCGTTCCAGTATTTCTCGGTCTCGTCGGCATGGTCGTTTATCATCTCGGCGTAGGTCTTAAGCGCTGTGATATATCCGTCAACGGAGCCGCAGTTCGTGATGCCCGAGTCGGTGTTTATCTCGTAAATATCCTCAAGAAATCCCGGCAGCTCCGGCTCGTTATCGGACGCGGTATCTCCGTCGCCGTCCGTGTCATTCGCCGAGCCGTGTATCTTATACCTCGGAATGTATTCAAGCAGCGTTTCCTCGAGCTTTGCAGAGTCTATCGGCTTTGTGAGATAGTCGTCGAAGCCTTCGGAGAGGTACTGCTCACGGGCGCCGGAGATAGCGTTCGCGGTAAGGCATATCGCGGGAGTCCCGCGGTTCGGGTCGTCCGCCTTTGCGCGGAGCTCATGCAGCGTTTCGATACCGTCCTTCTCGGGCATCATATGGTCGAGGAAGATGATGTCGTACTTCTTTCCCGCCATAAGCGTCAGGCCCTCATCACCGCTCGCGGCTGTGTCTATCTTGACGCCGGTCTGTTTGAGCAGACTCTTGAACACCATAAGGTTCATCGGCGTATCATCGACCACAAGCACCTGCGCGTCGGGAGCCGTGAACTTTTCGCGGTATTTCTTATGCTCCTTGAGAGAAGCCTTGTATGCCGCCTCGTAATCGCCGAGAGCCTCCCACTTCACTACCCTTTGTTTGAGCGAGAACGAGAATTTGGAGCCGAGGCCGTAAACGCTCTCGACCTTCAGCTGCGAGCCCATCATCTGCAGCAGGCGCTGTGTGATGTTCATTCCGAGACCCGTGCCCTCGACGTTGCGGTTGCGCTCCTCATCTATACGCTCGAACTCGGAGAACAGCTTCTTCATATCCTCGGGCTTGATGCCGATGCCTGTGTCCTTTACCGCGACCTCCAGCATAACGCTGTCGGGCACTCCGGCTATCCTTGAATAGCTCATGCAGAATGTCACGCTGCCCTTTTCGGTGTATTTGACCGCGTTGGTGAGGATATTCGTGATGACCTGCTTCAAGCGCACCTCGTCGCCGCGCAGCAGCTTCGGTACGTCCTTGCTTATGTCGAGAACAAGGACGAGCCCCTTGTCGTCCGCGCGTGTCTGTATCATATTGACAAGATCGTTGATAACGGAGGAAATATCGTAATCAACGGGGATTATCTCCATTTTCCCGGCTTCTATCTTAGAGAAGTCGAGGATATCGTTTATCAGACCGAGAAGCGTGTTGCCAGCGGTGCGTATGCTTTCGGAGTAGGCGAGAATGTTGCTGTCGTCGCACTCGCGCAGTATCATCTCATTCATACCCAGCACCGCGTTGATAGGCGTGCGTATCTCGTGAGACATATTCGACAGGAACGAGGATTTCGCCTCGCTTGCCGCGATAGCCCGTTCGGACGCGTCTATGAGCTTGTCACGCTCGCGCTTTTCGTCGTCTATATCCTCCGTCAGCCACATAACGTGAGAGAGCTCGCCGGTATATGTGCGCTGTGACGCGATAAATCTCGATCTTACCCATTTCTTGGTGATCGTAAGGAATTCGAGCGTCACGGCCTCGGTATTTCTGAGACGTTCCTCGAGCGTACCGAAATTTATGAACCTGATGACGTCCTCCATGGACGTTTCATCGGTTATGCGCTCCAGAACGTCAAACATAAGGATCTGGGCTTCCTCCGTATTGTCGTCTATGAGCGTCCGGACGATCTCGTTGTCGCACTTTATCGTTCTGAATGTGTCGGATTTGAGGTCAATGTCGAACATTGCCATATATATGTTAGCAACGGACGTGATCTGCGCGCTGAGGCTGTTCGCTTCCATAGCTATGGCGTCGCGCTCTCTTTTCTCGGCGTCAATGTTCTCCACAAGCCACAGGACATGAGAGACCTTACCGTCCGGCAGACGCTCGGTGACGACAAATCTCGCTCTGTGCCACTCGTCGTTGTAGCCGAGAAATTCGAGCGTTATCATATCGCTGTCCGCGAGCCGTTCGTCAAGAGTTTTGAAGTTGATGAACTCGCGGATGCGCAGACGGTGGCTTTTGTCGGTCATCTTTTTCATCGTGTCGAACATCAGCGTCTGCGCGTTCCCGTTATTTCCGCCCACAAGATCGGAAAGCGACATTTCGCGCAGACTTGTTCTTACCTCGCTGAACGAGTCGCCCGGAACATCTATATCGTACAGCATTGTGAAGATATTGGCAACGGAGGACATCTGCTCGGCGAGATTGTTCAGCGCCATAAGCATCATATCTTTCCTGCGCTTTTCCTTGTCGATATCCTCCACCATCCACAGGATATGCGAAATACGACCCTCTTCTGTACGCTGCGAGACTATAAAACGTCCTCTGAGCCACATATTCTGGACATTAAGGAACTCTATGGTTATAGTCTTGCTGTTTGACATTCGCTCATCAACGGTCGAAAAGTCTATAAATTTCATTATATCTTCTTTCGATGACGGGGCGGTTAGCTTATCCATCACGCTGTATAATGTAGCCTGCGCGTTTTCCCGGTTGTTCCCGATAGTATCGGAAATGCTTCTCTCGTTGGTGCGTATCTCTGAGAAGGTATCGTTTATGATATCAAGGTCGTGTGCCGAACGATAGATATCCACAACAGACAAAAGCTGGCCGTTCATCGTTTCGACGACAGCATTTCTCCTGCGCTCCTGACGCAGTATGATGCCGATAGACGACAGCAGCAGCACAGCCATCAGCACACCCAGCCCGGAATTGATGAGTATTGTCCTCATAAACCGGTCGCTTATGCCGGTATTGCTGCTTTGCACCACAAGATACCAGCCGAGGCTCTCCACGTACTTTGACACGGTGAAGGAGCCGTCCCCGTTTTCGTGCAGGGTGTATTCATCGTCCCGCTCGGCGGTAAGATCGCCGGTCTCGTAATAAGCCTTTTCTATGTTTATCTCGTCGGTATCCACCTGCACGATACCGTCCTTGTCGATAAAAAGCACCTTTACGCCGTAATCCGCCTGCGCTTTGGCAAAGACGGTCTGAAGTCCCGCCATTCGCAGTCCCACGGAGCATACGCCGAGAAGGCTTCCGTCATCGTCCTCTATGCGTACATCGACGAAGACCGTCCACTGCCCCTCATTTACCTCGTCTGTGTCCACATTAAGGTAGTATTTCTGGTTTTTGTCGATAAAAAGCTTGTACCAGATATCGTGAGCGTCGTTCTCGACATCGATGATCTTGTTCAGACCCATATTCGTGTAGTATCTGTGGCTCCTTTCCGAGATCACGTTCACCGCGTCGTAGCCGTACAGGTCTCTGATCCTTGCAAGATATTCCCTGATATATGACACAGCCTCGTCCTCGGTGTAGCTGTCCTCGTTTTTCAGGAAGTCAAGCACCAGCTTGTCGGCTGCCATAGACCGTGAGACCGTCACGGGCTCGTCAAGGTTCCCGGCTATCTCATCGTATATCCGGTATGTAAGCATAGTGTTTATCTCTTTTGTGTTCTCGTGCGCCAAAGCCAGCAGAGACCAGATAGACACAGCAGTAAACAGCACGAATCCCGCTATTATGGTAATGAATATCGGGAACACACTCCTGCTACTTTTCATAAAGTTTTTCTCCTTTTGAGTTTATGGTCATGATCACTCACCGCGCTGTAAAATCCACAATTCGCAATTCACAATTCACAATTGTGGTGCGGCTTCGCCGCGATCCCGGATCGTGACGAGGTCGAAGAGCATTATATATAGATCTGTGGTGAGTTGTCCGGGGGATCATATTTGCGGTTTATTCAAGATATTTCTGCTTGATATCGGCTATGTTCTTATCCGTTACACCGCATTCGTTTTTCAGATACTCCGTTACGGAGCCGTATTCGACTTTTGCGGTCTGAAACGCGTATTCAAGCAGGTGAGCATACACCGCGCCTGTCGGGGGCTCCAACGCTTTGTTGGAAAGCAGATGATCTTCGATGATCGTTTCCTCGGGAATGTCGAGCAGCGAAAGCAGCAGTGCCGCCGCAACTCCCGTTCTGTCCTTGCCGAAGGTGCCGTGGAACAGCACCGAGCAGGTCTTGTCGGCGGAAAGAACGAGCTCAAAGAAACGTCTGTATGTCTTTTGCGCAGTGTCTCCGAACATCATTTTCAGATATTTTGCCGCGGACAGGGAGCTCTCATCCTTATCGGGCATAACGGGCAGGGTGTACCGGTCTGCTCCGAAAAGAATCGAGTCGGGTCGTTCGGATATCTCGTCGGGCGTTCTCAGGTCGATAACGATGCCTACGCGATACCGTTCGCTGAGTATCCGTTTGTCTTCCGATGATATGGCGAAAAGCCTGCCCGAGCGAATAAGCTTTCCGCGCTTTATCCTGAGTCCGTCCGTATTTATGTAACCGCCGGGCTCTCTGGCGTTGGGCACGCTTGTGAGCCCTATGCTCTGCTCGCTTAGAACTATGCGCTGCGGCATATCTTCCGCTCTCCCTGCTTTTCTGTTCCTTTTCATTGGCTTATCTCCTTATCTCCTTGTCTTTCTGTTCTTTTGTATGATATTGCACCAATGACATAAACATACTTTGCTATTATAACATACCGACTATCACAACAGTATCACAAACAGCCTCCCGTTATGTGGCGGCTCTCTGAAAATTATGTGATGTACAGCTGAAAATTGCAAAAGAGCCGGGAGCACGCCGATATTTCAGATGTGATAAGTAGGAATATTCGGAAGGCCGTCCGCCCCATTCCTTCAAAAGCTCTCAGACCCTGTATTTTGCCCACTCGTACTGGCTCATATAGTCTCTGCCGTAGCTCGTCAGTATCTCCTTGTCCCTTTCGAGGGCGATGTAGTAGTCGCACCGCATCTTCTCCGGCACTATGGCATAGGAATCGCGGCTCTGCACAAATATATCCGAAAGACCGTAACGGTCGAGCATGGCGCGAAGCTCATAGCTTATCTGCGCCAGATATTTTCTCTGCTTTTCCGCCTCGTCGGGATCCCTGTTCCACAGCACCTCGCGTATTTCCGCGTTTGCGGCGGCAGTCCCGCGGCGGTCGATAAGGTACGCGAAGAACTCCTTTGTCTTAGCGCGCCCGAATCGTACAGGCTCGCCGTCATAGAACACCTCGAAGTTCCCGAAGCACTGCACATAAAGCCCTCTGCGTGTCTCGACTATCGGATAGCGCAGGTGAGAAAGGGCTTTCTGTATATCCTCCGGCAGAGGCGGCTTTATGATATAGTCGCAGACATACAGCTTCATGGCGTCAAGCGCGAACTGGGGGTACGCGGTCACTATTATGATGTTCATTATCGGACGTGCCTGCAGCATTTTCTTTGCGAGGGTGAGACCGTCCGTGCCCGGCATATTTATGTCGAGAAATGCCGCGTCGAAATGCTCCCTTCCGCACAGGTCAAGAGCCTTTTCCGCGCTGTCCGCAACGGTTATCACCGCACCGGGGACGGTCTTTTCCGTCATTCTTGAAAGATACCGCAGAACGGCTTCCTCGTCATCAACTATCAGTATGTTCATTTTTGACCCCCTCCGTAAATGTGTTCGCGTTATTTGGTATGTGTATCCTTGCGGTCGTGCCTTTTCCGGGACGGCTTTCGATATCGAGCGTACCGCCGCACATACCGTGAAGGCGGCTCCGAAGATTCGACAGTCCGATATGCGGGCGTCCGTCGTTTTTTGGCGAACTGCTTTCCGGGTCGAAGCCCTTTCCGTCGTCGATCACCTCAACGATATGCCCCGTGTCCGTCTCATAGCTGCGTATCAGCACGGTACCCCTGCCGTCGGGATTTTCGCGTATGCCGTGATTTACAGCGTTCTCGGCGAGGGTCTGCACCGAAAAGGCGGGAATGAAGAAGTCATCGTCGCCGATCTCGGTCTCAACGGTAAGCTTCCGGCCGAAACGAGCCTTTTCGATGTACAGGTAGTCTTTCACGGTGGCAAACTCGCGCCCGGCTCTGATACAGCCGTCTTCTTCCAGCACGTCCATACTGCTGCGCAGGAACCCGGCGAAGTGCGCGAGCGCGTTCTCCGCTTTCTCCGGCTCGTCAAGATATGAACCTATCGCGGTGATGCTGTTGAGTATGAAGTGCGGCCGTATCTGCGCTATGAGCATCTTGTTCTTGCTCTGCTCGAGCTCGGCTTTTTTCTCCGCGAGCTCACGGCTCACCGTCTCAGCCTCCTTTACTCCGTTCACCAGCATATCGGAGCGGAACTTCTCATACATAACGAAGATGATGAGCGCCGTGACGGACACCGAGATATTGTTGATGCTTATTCCCCTGTAAACGAAGTTTATCAGAAAAGCCACGAGCGGTATAACGCCCGCCGTGACGCATATATTCATAAAAAAGCGGTCGTTCTTTCTGCGGGTCAGGATTATAACGGCAACGATGTAGATGAAGGAGGCCAGTGTGGTATAATACCATACGCCGTAAAACGCGCCGCGGTTATAGTGGTTGAGCTCGTCAAAATAATAGAGCGCGCCGGTGAAAGGGGTAGCCGCAAGCAGTATGATACACGGCAGGTGCAGGAGCTGAAACGCCGTTGTGAGATATTTCAGCCGTTTCATACCGTTTCGGTCGGCTATCTGCGTTTTTACCAGCTGCAGGAAAAAAAGCGTCTGGAACGCACCCGCGATGTAATAACAGAACTCCGACGCGGCGTATATGATGAAGCCTCTGTCCGAGGTGTCGCCGTAGCTGGCCGTGCAGATAATGTCGAACAGATCGTAGAGAAAGACCGCAATGTAAAATGTGAGTATCTCGCCCGTCAGCGGCACTTTGACATTATACGCCTTCCCGATCTCGTCGGGCTGCCTGCGTATTATCATCATTACTATCATTATCAGCAGGAAAAGCCCGTTCCAGCACTCTATCGTCAGCTGCATGAACGAGGGTATGCCTATGCGGGCTGTAAATTCTTCCATTTATCCTTCTCCGTTTCTGTCGCATTGAATGAATTATAGCACATTTTACGGGCTTTTGCAACAGCGTTCTTAAGGAACCGCTGATTAAATCCTGCACGCCGCTCGTATCGCGCCTTCAGCCGTCATATTGCACAACTTTTCCTTGACTTGCGCCGGCAAGTCTGCGGAAAATTTGTACAATCTGCCGACTAAATTCACGACACGATCGACGCACAATCTTTAATCATCGTTTCCTTAATAATTTTGCCGAAAAGACTTGAAAAATGACCTTGCTCTGTGTTATAATAAAATCACCGTTCACAACTTAAGCGGAAAATAAAGTTTAACGTTTCTGTCTTCCCCGCCTCCGGCGGGGAAGACAGAAACAGAAATTTTCTTAAGTTGTAGATAGTGATAATAAAATACGATCACCCACTTATTACTTTGGCAACTAAATATTGTAAAGCCGATATTAATTGCCGGAGCAATAATTCACTGCAGATCTGTATTCAAGACTTTTGGATCTCGTCACGATCCAAATAAGTCGCGAAGCGACACCATAATTATTCATTATTCATTATTAATTATCGTGTTGTTCGGGTGATCGCAATAAGTGATGTGTATTATTTGGTTCCCGGAGATCAGCACAATGAGAAATAACGATATTTTTATCAGAGCGGCGAAAGCTCTCCTCGCCGATCATTCAAGTATTTATTATGTTGATGCGCAGACAGATGGATTTTTCCGTTTTTCTTTGTCGGACGGGTGCGATGAACAGGAAGGCGGGGACTTCTTCGGTGTGATGCTCCGGGACGCGGAGCGGGACGTATATGAGGAGGACCGCAGTGCTTTCACGGAGCTTATGCAAAAGGAAAAGCTGCTTGCGGCAGTGAAGGACGGCGGTATGAAGCAATTCGAGTACCGCCGTATGATCGGCGGCGAGCCGGTATGGCACACGATACGGGTGATGCGTGAAACGGACGGCGGCGGGGGAGACGACCGCATTATTATCGGCATAGTAAACATAGACGAGCAGGTGCGGGAACGCAGGAAAGCCGAACAGCTCCTTGAAGAGCGCGAGGCGTTCGATCGGATCGCCGACAGCCTTGCTTCAAACTACGATGTCATTTACTGTATCGACCGTGACAGCGGCCGATACTCCGCCTTTACGTCAAGATCGATATACGGTCAGCTTGAGGTGCAGGAATCCGGCGGGAACTTCTTTGAGGATGCGCTGAAAAACACGGAAGCTCTCGTTCACCCGAACGACAAGGACAGAGTAAAGAGCTCCCTTGACCGTGACACGCTGATAACGCAGCTTTACAGACGCAGAAAATACAGTATCAACTATCGTCTTATCGTTGACGGGCGGGTGCAGTACACGCGTTTCAGCGCCATGTGGTCGGACGATAAGAAGCATATAGTTATCGGCGTGGAGAATATCGACTCCGAGATCAAAAAGGAAAAGGATCACCTCAGAGCGCTCAACTCGGAAAAGGAGCTTGCGCGCCGTGACGACCTCACCGGCACCAAAAACAAGACCGCGTATCTTGAGCTTACCCGTACCGTTCAGGAGAACATCGACAACGGCATAAATTATCTTACGTTTGCGATAGTTGTCTGTGATATCAACGGCCTTAAGCAGATAAACGACAACGAGGGTCATCAGGCGGGCGATGAGTATATCAAGGGCTGCGCGAAGCTGGTATGTGATATCTTTGCGCACAGTCCCGTGTTCCGCATCGGCGGCGATGAGTTCGTGGTGTTCATACGCGGCGGCGATTACGCGTTCAAGGACGACCTGTTCGAGAAGCTCCGCAGGCAGGTGCTGGCGAATAAGGAAACTCACGGGAAGCCCGTTATCGCGTCGGGGATATCCGCCTACGACCCTTCAGTCGATAAGAGCGTTGCCGAGGTGTTCGAGCGCGCTGATAATATGATGTATGAGAACAAGAAGGCGCTTAAAGGCGGCGAGGAACCGCGGTGAGAGCCGACATAAGTGCTCCTCAAAAAACCAAGGGTCTTTTGAGGAGCACTTTACGCAAATATTTTCTTGATGACTATCTCGACCTTGCCGCTTATTATGCCGACGGTAACATCATCGGCGAGATTTGCTATAATGGACTTTTCAAGCTCGTCCCATGCGTCCGTACCGTTCTGTACGGTCTTTTTGTATTTCACGAGCGACCACATATCCTGCTTTGCGAACGGGTCGGCATAGTCATAATCAAGGGCTTCGAGAGAAGAGCTGTCGTAGGAGACCTCGCCGCCGGAGCCTTTGGAAAGGGCGTAATTGGCGATAAGCTCCTCCGCGGCCGATCTTATCCTGTTCATTATCCCGACGGCGGCAGAGTTCTTTTTGGAGCCCGAGACCGCGAGTATCGCCTTTCGGTCGGAGGAGGTGAGCAGGTCGTCGGCTTCGACCACGGCGTGTATCTCATAGCATTTCCCCTCGTTCTCGACCCAGAACTCCCCCTTCCCGTAAATAAGAAGGTTCGGGAGCATCTCGATAAGCTCCTCGCAAAGAAGCGAAAGTCTGAGCTCCTCATCTTTGCCGAGACCGTTATACGCGGCGATCTTCTCCGCCGGACCGATAACTCCGTCAATGCTGTCCACCGCTCTCTCAAATCTGTAAACATCTGTTTTCATTTTACCGTACCTCCGTTATATTTCGGGAACTCTCCGGAAAACTCCCACCGCAGCTCGTCTGTTATATTGCACAAATTTTCCCGACACTGCGACAAATTTTCTGCGGGCGTACCGACTTATCAGAGCACAGCCTCTGCGGAAGAGTTTCCCGAGGCGCCCCTTTTATATCACGGGTCTGACCGCAAATCATACCCGTTTGCGATCGTCGCGATCGAACACCGGAATGGTAATTTACAAAGTCGTTCTGTTGTATTATAATATTAACCGTAATGGCCGACACAAGATGCCGGGCTTTGACGAATTGTTCAGAATTCGACCGTGATGCGGTTTGTGCCGTCATAACCGAACTTTACCGAAGCGAACAGCTTTTTCGCAAGCAGCGCGGAGAGCTCGTCCCCGTCATAGATAGGGTCGTATCGCTCGCCGCCGTATCTTATGGCCATCTCGACCCCGTCATATACCCCGTAATGTCTGAACGTTATCTCGATAGGCAGTCCCCGTTCATCGTTGTGCTCGATAAATGCCGAGATATTGTTTTTCACAAGCTCCTCCATAGCGAGCTCCATATTCCTTTGCGCCGCGCTGTCTATATGACTTATGCGGCAGAACTCCGCTATCTTTCGGTTGAATTCCTCCCAATCGAAGCCGCAGCTGTATATCTTGAGCTGCAAAATATTCCTGTTCATTCCGTACCTCCGGAGCAAGCGCTGAAGATTTCCGTATTTCCCTATTATATCATAAAATGCCGAAAAATGCAATTGCCGATCCGGTAATATATCATTTTCGGCAGAAATAGCCAAAAAGTATTGAAAAGACCACCGTTTTGTGGTAAAATGGCTATGACCGGTATGGCGGGAACGCCCGTATCCGGGATATGACCGCACAGTATGCCCATATTCCGACCACGATGAAAACTGGTCGGAAAATATATATTGAAAGGAATGTCGGGACTTACCCGACAGACAGACCCATTATGAAGAAAAACAAGATCATTTCCGCAATTGCGGCATTTGCTGCATGCGTTCAGCTCACAGCGTGCGGTGCCGCGCAGACGACCCGGACCTCCGCAACGGAAGCGGCTCGGACCGAGGCAAGCACCGCTGCCGAGCAGACAACGACCACGCAGACGGAAGCGGCTCCGGCAGAAACGACTGCTACGGAGACTACCGCTGCGGAGACTACCGCGGCAGCCGCAAAGGAAGAGGTGCCCGCGGCCTCCGATGAAGCTCCCGTTTCCATGGAAACAAACCGTGCCGATACATCGAACTATAAGCTGACACAGGTGACGGTGATGAGCAGACACAATATCCGTGCTCCCCTCGTAAGCAACGGCGCGGCAAATGTTATCGCGACCCCGCACGAGTGGTTCGCGTGGACCGCAAACGCAAGCGAGCTCTCCCTGCGCGGCGGTGTGCTGGAGACCGAAATGGGGCAGTATTTCAGAAAGTGGCTGGAGGCCGAGGAACTTATCCCCGAAAATTATCTGCCTGAGGAAGGCGAGGTGCGCTTCTACGCCAATTCAAAGCAGCGCACGATCGCTACCGCGCAGTATTTCTCCGGCGGATTCCTGCCGTCGGCGAATGTTACCATAGAGCATTACGGCGACTTCGGCTCCATGCAGCCGACATTCGACCCGGCGATAGATTTCTGCACAGATGCGTATGCGGCGGCTGTACAGGCGCAGTTCGAGGAATATGGCGGAGCGTCCGTCGCGGCGGAGCTTGCGGATAATTACAAGCTGCTTGCGGACGTGGTGGATTATACCGAGTCCGAGGGCTATCTGAGCGGGGAACTGACCGACTTTGTCACCGACGATACGACTATCCTGCCGACAGAGGGCAAGGAGCTCACGATAGGCGGCACTCTGAAGACTGCAAGCTCCGTAAGCGACGCGCTGGTGCTTCAATACTATGAGGAGCCCGACCCTGTCAAGGCCGCGTTCGGCAAAACGCTGACACAGGCGCAGTGGGAGCAGATAGCAGCCATAACCACAAAGTACGGAATGGTACGTCACGGGCTCCCGCTCGTTGCCGTAAATGCCGCAAACCCGCTTCTCAAAGAGATACGCAGTGAGTTTACGAACGACGCGAGAAAATTCACGTTCCTTTGCGGACATGACGCAAATATAATCAACATTCTTACGGCAATGGAAGCCGAGGATTATCAGCTCCCCTACACTCTCGAAAAGAAGACGCCGATAGGTGTCAAGCTCGTATTCGAGAAGTGGGAGGACGCAGACGGCAAGGAATTCGCGGCCGTTGAGCTCATATATCAGAGCACCGAACAGCTCCGCGCCGCTTCGTTCCTGACACTCGATACGCCTCCCGCGATCTACTCGCTTTCGTTCGAGGGCATTGAGAAAAACGCGGACGGACTGTACACCTATGATGATATTGTAGGCAGGCTCGACAAGGCGATAAGCGCCTATGACGATATGGTCGCAGAGTATGGAGATAGGCTCGACGACGCCGCATAATACCGGGGACGGCGCCGAAACGGTAAAGGGCGCCCCTAAATAAGAAGATCGGAAAAAACAAAATGGATATACGTCTGGCCGATATAAAGTATGATACATCACATCTTTCCGATATGAAGCGGCTCTACAACACCGCGTTCCCGTCCGACGAGCGGGCGCCCTTCGGGTGGCTGGTCCGCGCCGCGAAGAGGGATAATGTTGACTTTTTCGCCTGTATGAACGGCGAAGAATGGGTCGGGCTGCTCTACACTGTAAACTATAACGATCTCAGCTATGTTTTCTATTTTGCGGTCGATGACAAACAGCGCGGCAAGGGCTGCGGCACCGCGATACTGAAAGCCGCACGGGAAAAATACAGCGGGCGGCGGCTTTTTCTCGCGATCGAGGAGGTCGAGGAGAAGTACGGCAACTATGACGAGCGCGTCAAGCGGCAGCACTTCTACGAGAACGCGGGATTTGTCCGCACGGGTCAGAAGATGCGGGAAGCGACCGTTATCTACGATCTTATGAGCGTAGGCGGCAGGATCGGCAACAGGGAATACCGGAAGCTTATGCGCAGCTTCGGCGGCATCAGAATGTACCTGATAACTCTGAAAATTTTCGAGGACTGACCGTATCCTTTCGGGTACGGTTATCCTCATCCTTTGTTCTTGCCGCGTCAGCGTTTGCTGACGCAGCGCCGCTTTTGTACTGTGATCGCGTCGGCCGGATCGGAAAATCGTCGATCCTGACGATATCTTTTCGGCGGAGAACAGCTTGACTTTCATATAGAAGTGTGATATAATAACGTTTGGTTAGCAGCTGCTAATTCTGACGATGACCTGTAAAAAAGGAGAGAAGACCTATGAAAAAGTATGACATAACACAGCCTATAGCGCTTAAGACCGGCGTTTATACGCTGAACAGCGAGAGAAATTTCGACTACCAGCTAAACCGTGTGATAAACTGGGACGGCGGCAGGCTTGAAGATGTCGAGCCTGTCGCGCCGAAGATAAAAACGAGCGCGGATTGGAAGCGCGAGCTGATACGGCTCGGCGACACCGCAATGCAAGAGGAACGCACCGGGAATGCTATCGCGTATTACCGAATGAGCGAGTTTTTTATGTACGACGGCGACCCCGACAAGCGCAAATACTACGAGCTTGCAACGAAGCTGTTTTACGAATACTACGCGGATTATTTCGAGGGAGAGGATCCGCGCATAGAGCGATACGATGTGCCATATGAGAATGTCATGCTGCCCGTGATGCACGTCAAGCCGTCCGGTGAATGCAGGGGAAAAATACTGATACACGGCGGCAATGACAGCTATTTCGAGGAGTTCCTGTTCTCGCTGCTTTACCTACAGGAAAAGGGCTTTGAGGTGTATCTTTTCGAAGGCCCGGGGCAGGGCGGAGTGATGCGCACACAAGGTATGCACTTCACCCACGAATGGGAAAAACCGGTCAAGGCAGTGCTCGATTTCTTTGATTTATCCGACATTACAATTGTAGGAATTTCTCTCGGAGGTTATCTCGCGCCCAGAGCCGCGGCATTCGACAAGCGCATAACAAAAGTCGTCGCGTGGTCGGTATTTCCGTGCTTTCAGGACATTCTTGTAAGTATGCAGCCGCAGTCCACACAGCGCGCATTCCACACTCTGATGAAGCTCCGC
Source organism: Ruminiclostridium sp. (assembly GCA_017458655.1). GTDB lineage: Bacteria > Bacillota > Clostridia > Oscillospirales > Ruminococcaceae > Ruminiclostridium_E. The sequence continues at coordinate 27,159 of JAFTAG010000279.1, forward strand.
GCCCGCCCGCTGCTCAACCTCGTTTTCGGCAAGAAAGCGAAAAGCTCGCCGATAATCGACTGGGGGATAAAGCACGGCTGCTACGCTTACGAAGCAAAAGACGCATACAGCTACGCGAAGAAGCTGAAGCTGTACGATCTCGCGCCGATAGCCGATAGGATAACGCAGGACGTGCTCATCCTCGGCGCGAACGGCGACCATTTCATAGATTATAAGCTCATCGGAAAAGAGATAAATATGCTCACGAATGTAAAAAGCCTGACATTCCGGCTGTTCACCGACAAGGAACAGGCGCAGAACCACTGCAATGTCGGAAACGGAAAGCTTGCGCTCGATACGATATGCAGCTGGATAGAGCAGGTCTGAATACAGGCGCTGCCCCAAAGCATACCGACCGGTACAGATCGTATTCGCCCCCTCGGCATAGGCTGAGGGGCTTTTCACTTTTTCCTGCGGTCTATCCGCTTTTTTGCGGGTCCTATAGCTTTTTCGGGACAGACGAGCAGACATAGGTGACAACCGACGCATTTGCTGCCGTCGAACCTCGGCTTGCCGTCCTCACCCTGCTTTATGGCGCTGTGACCGCCGTCGCTGCACGAGATAGCGCATCTTCCGCACCCGATACATTTCGTGTGGTCGAATTTCGGGAACAGCACCGTGTCACGCTCCAGCACGTCGGTAGTGGCGCTTACCGTTCCCGCCGCAAGCCCGACAAGCTCCTTCACGCTGTTATAGCCTTTTTCGGCAAGGTAGTAATTCAGCCCGCTCGTGAGGTCGTCGATTATACGGTAGCCGTACTGCATCACGGCGGTAGTTGCCTGTACCGAGCCGGAGCCGAGAAGCATGAATTCAAGCGCGTCCTGCCATGTTTCGATACCGCCCATTCCGCTGATGTGCATACCGGCAAGCTCTTTGTCGTTTGCAAGCTCGGCTATGAACCGCAGCGCTATCGGCTTCACGGCATTACCGCTGTAGCCGCCGAGCGCGGACTGTCCGTGCACCGAGGGGGCGGCAACGAGCGTGTGGGGATTTACGCCCGTCACGCTTTTTATCGTGTTGATCGCTGCCAACCCGTCGGCACCGCCGCGCTTTGCGGCCTCGCCCGCGGGTATCATCGATGCCACATTCGGGGTGAGCTTCGCGAGCACGGGGATATTGCAGCCGCGTTTAGCCGCACGGGTGAAGCGTTCTACAAGCTCCGGTATCTGCCCGATATCCGAACCGAGCCCTCCCTCGGCCATATTCGGGCAGGAGAAGTTCAGCTCCACGGCATCGGCGCCGTTCCGTTCGCACAGCTCCGCGAGCTCCGCCCACTCCTCTTCGTCCTTACCCATGATCGAGGCGAGAATGAACTTTGTCGGGTAGTTCTGCTTGAGTTTACGGAATATAGCCATGTTCTCCGCAACGCTGTGGTCGGAGAGCTGCTCGATGTTCTTGAAACCTATTATCTCGCCGCTGATACCCTTTATCGCGGAGAAACGCGGCGACGCTTCGTGAATGTCGAGTGAGCATATCGTCTTGAACGCGGCTCCCGCCCAGCCCGCTTCAAATGCTCTTGCGCACATATCGTATGTACTTGCGACCACCGATGACGACAGCAGGAACGGGTTTTCGAGGGGTATGCCGCAAAGATCGGTCCCGAGCCTGTTCCGGTCGGCGGGGGCGGGTATTTCGAGCGAGGGCTTCACCTCATCATACAGTCGCGACATAAGCGCCTTTATCGGCACCCTTCCGGCTCTCACGCAAGCTTTCTCGCAGGGTGCCGGACAGCCTGCGCACGCGTTTTCGGCGGGAAGCTGCGCGGCAGTGCATCTGCTGTTGCCGAACCATATCCCGCGAAGAGCCTTTGCGGGGAGCTTTGCGGGACAAGCCCTTTCGCAGCGGGCGTTCCCGCATAATACACAGTTTACCGCCTCCGAGCGGTTTATTTTGTTCTCAAATGGCATAGTTGTCACCTGCTTTCATAACGCCTGGGTCGTTTGACGGATATGATCCGTTTTCAATTTCCCGAATAATAGATATGCGACGCGGTCTCCTTCTCGACAAGCACACTGCTCTGATTGAACTCTTTCAGAAACTCATCGAGTAATTTTTTCAGGTTTTCCTCGGAAATATCGTATAACAGATAAACAATGGTATTCTCATGTCCGAGTGTACCGTCGTCGTTCGTCCAGCCGCCTCTTGCGGAAAGCTGAGTATATCCGCCGGCATACTTCGCGCAGATAAGGTTTGCCTTTTCAAGAGCGTCCTCGGTGCTTATGATCTGCTCGTAGGTGTCCTTGTCGTTGAGGCCGAGATACAGAGAGTACTTTTCGCATATATCGGCCTTCTGACCGAGTATGAGCGTTTCCGCGGCAGCGGTATCTGCGCCGCCTTCGGTCTGCTGCGCGTTCCCGCAGGAAGCAAGCGGGAGTATCAGCAATCCGGCTAAAATAAACGATGTGATCCTTTTCTTCATAGTTGTTTTCTCCATTTCGTTGATTCGTTTTATTGCGCCTTGCCCCTCTTGTCAAAGCCTTTGAGGACAAGCTTCAATAACAGTGATATTATCCACGCAAGGATAAAGTAGATGACCGATGTCGCTATCAGCGGGAAAAACGCTTCATAAGTGCGGCTGCGGATAATGTCGCTCATTTTGGTGAGATCCTGTATCGCGATATAGCCGACTATCGACGTGCTTTTCAGAAGCGAGACTATCTCCTGTTTATACACGGGAATGAAGCGCACAGCGGCCTGCGGGAATATGAATTTGAAAAACGCCTGATTCTCGTTGTAGCCGAGGGCGAGCGCGGCTTCACGCTGTCCGCCGTCGATGCTCTCGATGCCGGAGCGCATTATCTCCGAAGCATACGCGCCGAAATTCAGCGTAAAGCCGATGATCGCCACCCATACCGCGTCAAGCCCGGACTTGCCGAGGATAAGATAATAGAGTATCATCAGCAGAACGACTATCGGCGTGCCCTGCAGGAGCTTCACATAAATGTCGGATATCAGGTTCGCGAGCTTGCTGCCCGTTCGTCTGAACATACACACAAGAAACGCGAGCGCCGAGCCGAATACCGCCGAAAGACCGGTTATCAGGCAGGTCGTTCCGATGCCCTCAACGATGAGCTTCCAGCGGTCTTCACGGATAAAGTTTTTCTCGAAGCTTTCGGCTATGCCGACAAAAAAGTTTTGTTCCGTCCGGACGGGCTGCGCCGTGACGCCTTTATCCGGGGATCTTATCACAAGAACGGCTCCGCCGATATAGTCGGGGTCGGAAAAATACACGTTTTCCTTTCTCTCCTCGGTGATGGTCATACTTGAACAGCCAAAGTCACACATACCCGTTATGACCGAGGGGATTATCGCGTCGAAGCTCATATTCGTTATTTCAAGCCTGTATCCGTATTCCTTGCAGAAGCTGTACGCGATATCCACCTCATATCCCACTACCCGGTCCCCTTCAAGGTAAACGAACGGCGCGATCATCGGTTCTACTGCAAGCCTCAGCACACCGCGCCCCGCGTCGGAGCTGTCCGTCTCCGGCAGCGTGTGATCGTTTTTGTCGGAGCTGAACCACTTGTCCTCTTTTTCATGCAGTGTGCCGTCATTCTTTATTTTGGCCAGAAATTCGTTGAACTCATTGCAAAGCTTTCTTCCTTCTTCTGTTTTTGGGAATGTAAATCCGAAATCGTATTCCTCGATAGGCTCATCCAGATATTCAATGGCGTGCTCCTCGGTCGCCATAACGTACTTTATGACAGGCTCGTCCATACATAAGGCATCTACCGTTCCCGCTTCGAGCGCGGTCACCATATCGGGATATGAGTTGAAATAAATGATCTTGACGTCGGGGATATTGTTTTCGACGAGCACATCGAACATACCGCCCGTGCCGACACCGACAGTTTTCCCGGCGTAGTCGCGGTAGGATAAGGCTTTGTGCTGTCCGACAGCCTCTTTCAGCGTTATCAGCACAAGCTCGCCCGAATTGTACGGCACGGAGAAGTTCGCGCTCTGCTTGCGCTCCTCGGTAATGACCAGACCGCTCATCGCTACGTCATACATTCCCGCCGCGATACCGGATAAGAGCCCGCCCGTATCCACATCGATCATATTCAGACCATACCCGTATTCTCTGCAGAACCTCACCATTATATCGGGCTCCGCGCCCGCATAGCCGCCGCCGGATATAAATGACATAGGCGGATTTATCGTGTTGTTGGCGAAACTTATGATACCGTTCACGTCATTCAGGCCGCTCATATCAACACTCTTACCTTCGGCCTCATCGCTTTTCCAATATTCTATTATTTCGGTCAATGTACCGTCGCTTTTAAGCTTTGTCAAAAAAGTATCAAATTCCGAACGAAGCTTGTCGCTCTCTGTCGTTTTCGGGAAGACCGCACCCACATAAAAGCGCTCGTCGGGGATCTCCAGATATGTAAGCTCCTGCCTTTCCTTTATGATAGCCTCTGCGCCCTCCACGCTGTTTATGAAGTAATCTATCTTATCCGATGTAAGCGCCGTGATAAGGTCGGAAAAAGAGTTGTATTCCGATATCTCCGCATCGGAGAATACCCTGTGTATCACCGCGTCATGAAAAGAACCGGTGATGACACCCCCTCTTTTGCCGTTGAAATCGGACAGGGTCACTTCATCGGCTGCCGCCGTATCACCGGCCTCCTGCCGTTCGCCGCGCGAAAGCGCTGAAAGCAGTACACCGCCCGCGATCAGCAGTACGATCACCGCGATGATCAGTATATCAACTTTCCTTGTGCTGTGTTTCATGACCGTTCTTCCTGTCCTTATGATGCTTTCTTTCTGTGCTTGTGTGCATTGTGCCGGAGATCATACGATCGCGGCTTACAATTACATTTTATCACATTTTTTCCCGAAAATCAACAAATCTGTTGACGTTTGTGAAAAAATATGTTATAATTACGACCGAAAATTTTTTTAAAAGAGGGAGACTATGGAATACAGAGTAAACAATCTTATTTATGCTGCGGGAAAAGACCTGCTCAACACTATCAGGACGGTTTTTGTAATGACCGAGCCTGTGGATGCCGAGGCGCTCCGTAAAGCCGCCGATCTTACCGTTAAGCGCTATCCTTATTTTTCGGTAAAGCTGATACGGCGCGGCGAGGAGTATGTTATGGTACATAACGACGCTCCGCTGACCATAACGCCGGACTGCAGAGCCATACCGCTCGGAGGAGCCGAGAGCGGAGGTCATCTGCTCGCTCTGTCTTATGACAAATATCGCATAAGTGTGGATTCGTCTCACTTTATGACCGACGGGACCGGTATTTTCCCGTTTGACAAAACGCTGCTGTATTGCTATCTGCATATCCTGCACCCCGAGGAGGAGTTCGACCTGTCGGGAATCGCCATGCCGGACAGCGAGATACCGCCCGACGAAGCGGACGACTATCCGTTCCCGGACGAACCTGTCGAAACCACTCCGCTGGGTATGCGTTACAGCCCGGTAGAAGTGTTTAAGCTCAGCGACCAGCCGAAGGGCTACAAAAGCCGTGACAAATGGACTTCCTTCCGCATCAAGGTAAAGCAGAAGGATCTGATGAGATATGCGTCAAGCGTGGACGGCAGCCCCGCGACCTTCATCGCGTCCGTAATGTACCGCACGATAGCCGACCTTCACCCCGAATGTGAGCTGCCGATAGTATGCGGTATGCAGCACCAGTACAGAAAAGCGCTCGGCAAGCCTTTGAGCCACCTGTGTCATGTGAATATCGTCCCGATACCATACACGAGCAGAATGAAGGACAGGGAAATAGAGCTGCTCAACACTATGGCTCGCGGAACGATAATCGTCCGCGCCGACGACGACAACGACCTGCTTTCCGTGAACGCGCATATTGAAAACGAGAAGAAGATAAAAGCTCTTACGCTCGCTGAAAAGCACAGGTATATGAGGGATTTCCTGCTCGCCGGTATCGGCAGAAACACCTTTGAGGTGAGCTACACAGGTCGTGTCCCGTTCAGCGGGCTTGACAAGTATATGTCCGATTTTATCCCTATTCTCGATATGAGCCTCAGCGGCGGAATTTCGATCGAAATATTCACGGCGGGCGAGAATTTCTGCATAAACATAATGCAGCGAAACGACGACGGGAAATACGCCGACCGCTTTGTCGGGATCCTCTCGGAGAACGGGATAGCGTGCGTATCCGAACCCCCCGAGCATTTCGAGATAAACGATTTTGTCCTTCCCGAATGATGATACTTTAATATGATCCCCGGATAACTCACAATAAGATCCGTGAACGTAACTTTCGAGTCTCGTCACGATTCGGATATGCGGCGAAGCCGCACCGCAATTGTGAATTGTGAATTTTCAGCTTTTAAAGTCCCAACGGCATCGCAAACAGCCTGCAGAAGCTTTCCGTGTTCGGGAAAAGCTTTTCGCGAAGTATGGCCGTTATTCGTTCCGCGTTCGCTCTTGTACGCTCTGTGCCCATTCCGAGGGTCGCTGCGAGACGGAACAGAGAAAACGCGCCGCATATATTGCCGAGCAGCTCGAGCCGCTTCGGATCCTGCGTGTCAAAATATGTCGAAAGTGTGATATCCCACACCTGCTTTGCTTTTTCACGGTCAAGCCCGATGACCTTTAATGACATTTCGTCGCCGCTCTGTCCGCTCATATTCATTACAAGATACGAGCCGGCGAAGTCGAAGATCGCGTTTCCTCTGCTTATATCGGCCATATCTATGAGCACGAGCTCTCCGTCCGACTGCACCATGACATTATTGGTGTGGTAATCGCCGTGTATCATTCCGCTGCCGTCGGGGACAGAATCCAATATTCTTTCGAGCAGGGCGTTTTCCTCATCGGTAAAATACCCGGCGGCTTTGTTCAATCTGCCGCGGTAGATGTCTTTTATATCGCCGTACAGCGCGGGGTCTGCCTCGGTCGTGTTCAGAGTTTTCAGCAATTTGCTGAATTTTACCGCGTATTCATACAGCTTATCGGGGTTAGCCATGATATAATTGCCCAAAGTGGTCGCGCCCGCCATTTCAAACACAAGTCCGCAGCCCTCCTCTGTCTCGGCTATGTCGTAAGCGATAGCGGACGGAACGCCGTGAACGAACGCGTTCTTCGCGTACTCGCGCTCCTTTTCGATGAGTGAGAGCGGACTGTTGTCGTGATAGACCTTGATGATGGTCTCCTCGTCGAGACGATAGACCTTACCGTGACCGCCGCGGCCTATGACCTCGCAGCCTTCAAGCGATACCTTCCGCAGAGCCTTTTTAACATCAAGCAGCTCCGTGAAGCCCGTTGTCTCGAAAATGTCATAAACATCGCGGGAAACGTTGATGACCGGGAGCGGCTTGCCGAGCTCCTTGCGCAGCTTCATCAGCACGCGAAGCCCCGCGCTGGATATATATTCGAGCTTTTCCGCGTCGATAACAACGTCTGCCGTGTCTGCATTCCCGACCGCGGCGAATATACCGCTTTCGGTCTGCGCCGCGTTGTTGGTGTCTATCCTGCCTTCAAGGGCGATGATAAGCTCCCCGTTTTTGTTGCCGATAGTCATAAATAAACTCCTTTCATATAGAACATATCGGTCTTATTTTGCCGATATGCAAAGCTGTCTTATCGTGTGGGCTCCTAAAGTATCGGCTTCACAACGTTGTCATAGTCGAAGTAATACTGCATCGCGAGGTCGTTATTGCCCACCATTTGCAGCATACCGCCGGTCTCCCAGCGCAGTATCTCGCTCCAAAGGTAGATGTCGTTCTCTATGGCGCAGGAGCAGTTCGAGATAACGTGTATCGGCGGTGTCTGCTTTTCGGAAGCGGACTTCATAAATGCCGCCTCGAACAGCAGCGAGCCCCACGCGATATGGTAATTGCTGCTTATCACAACGACCGAATCTATCTGCGGGTAGTCCTTGAGGATAATATCGTAGGAATTGCTCGCGTTTTCCGCGGTCGTTCTCGACTTGTTCTCGACGATAAGGCGCTCCGGGTCAAGCCCGCGTTCGAGCATCCATTCGCCCATAAGTCCGCCCTCGGTGACATCGGGGTTATTCTTGGCGGTACCGCCGCCCGTGCAGATGACATACGCGTTCGGGTACTGCTTTGCGCAGTTCAGCGCAACGGTGAGCCTGCCTATCAGCTCGTCCTGCATCGTTCCGTCATCGTTAAGCTCAAACCCGAGTACCGCCAGCGCGAGCTCGCCGCCCTTCGGCAGGTCGTCGGGCAGGGTGTCAACATTCACGGTAAGCTCCGTGTTGGCGTATTCCCAATAGTCCATAATGTCCGTCCAGAGCCTGCCCTGTCTGCTGTCGAGCTCCGCAAGCTCGGCAAGAAGCTCCCCTACCTTTGCGTCGGCTTTGTCGCCGTAGCAGCCGTGGTATGTGATGATGTCCTCAATGATATCATCGGCGGTGCGGCTCTCGTTTTCCTGTGCGTTGACCGCTGCGGCGGAGGTGCTCCCGGGAGCCGCTTTGTCCGCGGCCGTTCCGCAGCCCGCAAGACTGACTGTGATGCAGGCCGTCAACAGTATTGAAATTCTCTTTCTCATACGCATATCGTTTTCTCCCGGATCTTATCTGAACCACTTATCGGCGACAGTCGGCTGTTCATATCCCCAGCCTTCGGGAACAGCGGCGGCTGTTTTAATAAAGCCGTTCTTTTCAAGCACCCTCGCGGACGCCTTGTTTTCGATCATTGTGCTTGCGGTGATTATCTCGATACCGACTTTGCCGTAAAGATAGTCCACCATAAGCGACACGGTCTCCGTGGCAAGACCCTTGCCCCACTGCGGCTTATCGAGCCTGTAGCCTATGCAGGTCTTGTGCAGTATCTCCTTGTACCCGTAAAACTCCGCAAGCCCGCACAGACGCCCCGTGTCCTTCGGGAATATGCCGAGTATGAGGGATTCTTTGTTCCCGAAAAGCTCCCCGTACAGTCCCGCGATCGCTTTATGTATATCGTCATACTGCCGCTCAAACAGGAATGTGGGCAGATACTTGTAAACGGCATCATTGACGACCATTTTTTTCATGTCGCCGGCATCCTTATCCGTTATTTGCTTCAATATCACCGTATCGTTTTCAAGATACGGTATCTCATCGAACAGTCTCATATTTTGCTCCGCTCCGAAACGTCCGGACGTGTGTGCTGTGCCGTATATTTGCCCCATTATGGCCGGATCCGCAGATCCGGTATCGGTCATTATGTTATGGGCACCTCTAAAAACCTCTTGCCGCCCATTCGCACCGCCCTAAAGCCGTCATATTGCACTAATTTTCCTTGACATACGACAGTATGCCTGCGAAAAATTTGTACAATCTGCCGACTTTATGTCGGCACGCCTGAACGACAATAGGTTTTTAGAGGAGCCCTTATAGTAAACGGCATAAATTTCTGAGCTTTCGGCATTGAAAATTCCGTACTTTCCCCCGCCTCCGGCGGGGGAAAGTACAAAAATATATGTCGTTTAATATAATTAAGGAAACGCTGATTAAAGATCGGGCGTCGATCGTGTCGTGAATTTAGTCGGCAGATTGTACAAATTTTCCGCAGGCTTGCCGGCGCAAGTCAAGGAAAATTTGTGCAATATGACGGCTGAAGGCGTGATACGAGCGGCGTGCAAGATTTGATCAGCGGTTCCTTAATGTCTGCTGTTCGTCCGAAAGACGAAATGAGCTTGACATCAAGGAATGTGTCCGCTGTAAAACCGCGCTGAAAGCACGAATTTACAGCATCCGAAAGTCTGTTTCACAGACTTTCGGATAATAACTTCCGTTTGGCGGTTATTGAGGATACATTAATTATATCACTTTTTTTCCAAAAAGTCAAATCCGAGGGGGAGTTTACAAATGGGCGCGCCGAAGGAGCATCACTGCTGCGGCTTCGGAGACGGCGATCTCTGCCGGATATATGTTATGGCGCTGTAAACGCCGAACTGCGTAATGTGAACGGAAAAGGAGAAAATCGTTGACAAGCCGCCGATTCTGTGTTATACTGTAACTATATAAGAGAGAAAGGAAGGTAAAAGGACTTGCAGCAGTTAAGGAAAAGGGACAGCCTTGTTTTCAAATTTACCGTAATGTCTTTGGTGTTTTCGATAATAATGCTGTCGATAATGGGCGTGCTCACCTACGTTATCCAGACAGATACATATACCAAGCAATGTCTCGATATCACGCGGAATGTCAATAAATATCTCGAATACCTGATGCAGAAGGAAGGACGCAATACCGTCGATTATATCGAGTATTATATGAATAATTACCGTAATATAGAGATGTCGGTGGACTTCGAGGATTACGAGGACGCCATGGACGAATATGAGAAGATAATGAGCCGCGATCACCCCGGTCAGACTCTTTATGTCGATACATCATTCGATGAGCTCTCCGATGATGCCAAAAAAGCGTTCTTTATATATGACCACCAGTATTGGATAACAACATTTGAAGCGGCACGCGATGCCTTCGGACTGACATATACATATTTTATGGTGATGGGCGACCCGAGGGCAAGGGTCGAGCTGCTGCCCGAAAGATATGATGAGGGCACTTATGACGAGGAGCATAACGTCTTCTACCTGATAGACTGCGAGAGGGTAGAGGAGGTCGATGAAAACGATAAAGGCACGGGATTGCTCGTCCTCGGCGACACATGGTTCAACGGCTACGATGCCGACCATAAGATCGAATGGGATACATGGTACAGCGGTAAACAGATAGAAGAATTTCAGAAATGGGATAACAAATGGGGATGCACCTATGCCTACTATACTCCGCTTGTTATAGACGGCCAAAAGCTCGGACTGATAGTGTCGGAGCTCGAGGTCGCCAACGTGAACCAGGGGATACTGTACAGCTCGCTGATACAGGCTGCCTGCCTCGCGGCTGTCTTCGTGGTGCTGATAGTGATCGCTGTTGTGCTTATCAACAAGTTTTATATCTCGAAGCTCGCAAAGCTTGAATCCTACATAACCGATTTCACTAACAACAAGAATTACGAAATAACCGACAATATCAAGAAGCTTGTCAAGGGCCACAACGAGATCACCTCGCTCTCCGAAAAGACGGCGGATATGATCTCGGAGATAAAGGTCCACGTCGATGAGATCACGGTCATGAGCGTCAAGCAGGAAAAGATAAACGCGGAGCTCGGCATAGCGACGAAGATACAGGCGGATATGCTCCCGAGGGATTTCCCGAAGCGCGGCGATATAGAGCTTTACGCGGCTATGACGCCCGCCAAGGAGGTCGGCGGCGACTTCTACGATTTCTTCTTCATCGACGACGATCATATCGCGCTCGTTATGGCGGACGTTTCGGGAAAGGGCGTCCCCGCCGCGCTGTTCTGCGTGGTAGCTAAGGCGGTGCTGCGTGACAAGGCGATGCTCGGCGGCGACCCGGCAAAGATGCTGTATGAGGTGAACAATATACTTTGTCAGAACAACGGCGCGGGTCTGTTCATCACGGTATGGCTCGGTATCCTCGATGTTAAGACCGGCTTTGTGCAGTATTGCAACGCAGGTCACGAATACCCGATAATCGACCTGCACGGCGACAAGGTCGAGGTTATACACAACGATAACTGCCCGCCTCTCGCGGCCATGGAGAATACCGAATTCATCAATGAGAGCGTACAGCTCAAAAAGGGCGACAGTCTTTTCCTGTACACCGACGGCGTGCCCGAAGCAAAATCCGCCGGCGGAGAGCGTTTCGGTATGGATAAGCTCGTGGAGATACTCGAGCGCAACAAGAACAGCTCCCCCGAACAGACAGTCGCTGATGTTAAGCGCGAGGTCGATGCTTTCCAGCCCGAAAACGACCCGTTCGATGATGTCACGATAATGAGCGTTGTATGGAAAGGCGACAATAACTGAGGCTTGAAGGCCGCGGGATAACAAACGCAATGATCACAACAAAGTGCTCCCGATCGCTGCAATTGCGGTCGGGAGCGTTTTGCTTGTGCATATTGTGCGCTGCCGGATATCGGCTTGACGGCCACGCTGTTGATAATGCACAAATCCCGTTAACTAAAGGCGGTTTTAATGTTCTGAACGTAGAACTTTTTCCGTCGGAACGAAAAAAAACTTGTTTTATCGGACAATATGGTGTATAATAGAAACGTAATGCACCAATATGTTGTGGAAAAGCGGAAAGGAGCGTGACAATGAAAAAAATTATCATATCCGTTCTTGCGCTGACCGTGTCTGCGGTCACACTTTCGGGCTGCGGCGGCAGCGTCTCGTCTCTCCCGCCCGCTGCGGCGGCTGTAAAGGAGAACGCCGCTGTGAGCTACCTCGGACCCGAAGGCACATACACCGAGGAAGCGGCAAAATATTTCTTTGACGATGCGGGCAGCTTCATTCCGAAAGCCACTGTCGATGAAGCTATAGAGGACGCGGCGGCGGGCACCTCCGACTATGCCGTCATACCGCAGGAGAACACGCTCGGCGGTGCTGTCACCAACTACGTTGACGCGCTTCTGAGCCGTGATGATGTGTATGTCGTGGGCGAGGTGGTCATTCCGATAAGCCAGACGCTCATGGGAGTTCCCGGGGCGACCGTCGCGGACATAAAGACCGTATGCTCCCACGCGCAGGGGATAAAGCAGTCCGAACAATGGCGAAAGGAAAATATGCCCGATGCCGTCACCGAGGAAATGGGCAGCACGGCAGCAGCGGCAGCTTATGTCGCCGAGCAGGGCGATAAGTCGATAGCCGCGGTCGCGGCTCCGGGAGCCGCCGGGCTGTACGGACTTGAAGTGCTTGCGGAAAACGTGCAGATAACAGACGCGAACAAGACCCGGTTCTATGTGCTGTCAAAGGAGCGTGTCACGGGCGGCACCAACGCGGTATTTGCCGCGTCCTGCGAGGCAAACGAGATAGACGATCTGATCGTGGAGATACGCGGCGCGGGGCTCGAACTCGTCACGATACACGACCGGCCGGAGGGCAGCAAGCTCGGAAGGTACAACTACATCATAGAGACGGAAGCCCCCGGCGGGATCACCGATGCGCAGATAAGCAAGGTCTGCGGGAACAAAAATGTCAGATTTTTTGGCAGCTTCAACGCTGTCCATAAATAAGGGATACCCCTAAAATCAAATCGAAAGGAATTGAAGAAAATGAAAAAATTCAGAAGAATAGCGGCAGGATTGCTCGCGGCTTGTATGCTGCAGACCGGCGCTCTCGGAACGGTCACTGCGGGCGCGACGACATCGGTAAGTGCCGAGGCGGCTCAGAACAAGCCCGTTGTCACGGCGAAGGTCTCGGACGAACGGATCGACTTTACATGGAAGAAAGTCACCGGCGCGACAAAGTACAGAGTATATAAGTACGAAAACAAGAAGCTTATAAAAATGCTCGATACAAAGGACCGTACCTTTGTCGTTTTCAATGCCGAGCCCGGCAGGAAGTATTCCATAGCCGTAAGGGCTTATGTTGACGGCGCGTGGACAAAGCTGACAAAGAAGGATATCGTGACCGCGTCCGCGGCGATCGACGGCGAGAAGATGCTCTCGCTCTGGACAAAGGACGCGAAAGCGAAGACCGAGCTCATCTCCTATATGAAGGCGATAACCACCGAGGGCAGCAAGGACTACATACCCGTTGAGAGCCGCATAGCGGTGTTCGATCTTGACGGTACGCTGTTCTGCGAGACCGACCCGAACTACTTCGATTACACACTGCTCAAATACCGCGTTCTCGAGGATCCCGACTACAAGGACAAGGCTTCCGACTTCGAGAAGGAGGTCGCAAACAAGATAAAGGAGCAGAACGAGACCGGAAAGTCCTTCGACGGGCTTGAGATCGATCACGGCAAGGCTGTGGCCTCCGCGTTCAAGGGTATGACGCTTGCGGAATTCAACGATTATATCCAGAAATTCAAGCAGCAGGATATGCTGAGCTATGAGGGAATGAAGCGCGGCGAGGGCTTCTACAAGCCCATGCTGCAGATCATCGATTATCTCAAAGCCAACGATTTCACGGTATATGTTGTCAGCGGCACCGACAGATTTATCGTTCGCGGCATACTTTACAACTCAGAGCTCGATCTTCCGAACAGTCAGATAATAGGCTCCGACGAGCTTCTTGTCGCGGATAATCAGGGCGACACCGACGGGCTGAAATACACCTACACCGATAAGGACAAGCTCGTGACGAGCGGCGAATTCATCATCAAGAACCTTAAAATGAACAAGGTGACGGTCATAGCTCAGGAGATCGGTGAGCAGCCCGTGCTCTCCTTCGGCAACAGCACCGGCGACAGCAGTATGAATACCTACACCATCACGAACAATAAGTACAGGAGCCTTGCGTTCATGCTCTGCTGCGATGACCTCGAGCGCGAGAACGGCAACACCGAAAAGGCCGACAAGATGTACAAGACCTGCGAGGAAAACAACTATATCGCGATCTCGATGAAAAACGACTGGACGACTATCTACGGCGACGGAGTCAGATATACGGGCGCTTATGCCGCGCAGAGAGCGGCGGCGTGAGTAACGACCCGAGCTTGATCGGATAATAAGCGGTATTACAGGAAACAATATGGCTGCCATCGTTCTTGCGTCGGCAGCCTTGTCGCTGTTTTAACGCGGACTGTGTTATATCGGGCGCTGTGATTGCCGGAAGGAGCGGATAATGAAAAAAGGGATAAGCATAAATACGCGGGTAGCGGTAAGCGCGATCGTTTTTATGGGTATTCTCACCACCGTAATAGCGTTCATCGGCTATACGCTGTTTTACGACAGCGTTATGGAAAGCTATGAGACCTATACGAACACCGTGTCGGGATACGCATACCGCACCGCTGAAAAATACTCCTTCGGCGATATGATCGCTGCACGGGATATGCCCGAGGGCTTTGAGAAAATGCGCAGTGAGCTCAACTCTGTCAAGGAATGCTCCGAGATAGAATATCTTTACGCCATATACTTTGAGGATATAAACGATATACACAGCCTGCACTATGCGATAAATGCCAAGACCCAAGCGGAATTATCCACCGGCAGGCCTGCTTCGGAGATGTACACTTATATGGGCAAGCCCTGCGAGGAGGGCAGCTTTGAGGACGATACCCTTCTGATACTGCAGGAGGCGATAACGAGCAGAAAGCGTGACGGCGGGATACTTGAGGGCTGGTCGGAGGAATACGGACATATGCTCAACGGGTATCGTGTGATATATGACAGCGGCGATAACGCGGTGGGATTTATCTGTGTCGAGATAGACATAAACAGGATAAATACCGATGTAAATAACTATGTGCATCTGGTGATCGTCACCGCGGTCATATTCACCGCCGTGATAATCGTCATATATCTGTTCAGCATACACCGTTATCTTATTGCTCCCATATTGAGCATAGCGAAAAGCAGCGATTCCTTTGTAAAGAAAATGGACAGCGGTGCGCAGCCCGAGGAATTGATATATGAAGCCGTTCACATACGGTCGTCAAGGGAGCTGTGTGTGCTTGCCGATGATGTCAAAAGCCTTGCAGACGGCGTTGCGGCGTATATGACAAACCTTAAAGCCGTGACCGCCGAAAAGGAGCGCATCGGAGCGGAATTGTCGCTCGCGACGAGCATACAGTGCGGTGTGCTGCCGGATAAATTCCCGCCCTTCCCGGAAAGAACGGAGTTTGATATCTACGCTTCGATGGATCCCGCAAAGGAGGTCGGCGGCGACTTCTACGATTTCTTCCTGACAGATGATGACCACCTTGCTGTCGTGATAGCCGATGTTTCGGGCAAGGGCGTTCCCGCGGCTCTGTTTATGATGTCCTCAAAGATCCTTATAAATGACCACGCGCTTATGGGCGGCACTCCCGCGGAGATACTTGAAAGAGTGAACAGGCAGGTATGCTCACAAAACAGAGCGGAAATGTTTGTCACGGTATGGCTCGGTATCCTTGAAATAAGCACGGGAAAGCTCACCGCGGCAAGCGCGGGTCATGAATACCCGATGCTGGAGCAGAACGGAAGATTCGGACTGTTTATGGATAAGCACGGGCTCGCTGTCGGCGTTATGGAGATCGCGAAATACAAGGACTATGAGATAACGCTCAATAAGGGAGACAGCATTTTCGTATATACCGACGGCGTAGCCGAGGCGACCGATGCCAATGACCGGCTTTTCGGCACCGACCGCACGCTCGAGGCGCTCAATTCGGCTCCCGACGCGGCTCCCGAGCAGATACTCAAAAATGTCCGCGCTGCTGTGGACGGATTTGTAAAGGAAGCTCCGCAGTTCGACGATCTCACGATGCTCTGCCTGAGATACCACGGCGCGGGAATGATTAATAATGAATAATTAATAATGAATAATGAATAATTAATAATTAATAATTGTGGTGTCGCTTCGCGACTTATTTGAATCGTGACGAAATCCGAGAGCTTTGTGTAAAGATTTATGGTGAGTTATTACTTTGGCAGCTAATTATTGTTAAAGCCGATATTGCAGATGTCCGTTCTTTCTCCCCGCCGGAGACGGGGAGAAAGAACAAAAATACCAATATTTGATTGCAGGATCGATAAATGGGCGTTCATGTTAAACCACCTATAGGAACAAAGGAGCACAACAATGAGAACAACAATGATAACAACAATGAGAACAACAGCCGAAAACAACACGCTTACCGTCTTCCTTGAAGGCAGGATAGACACGAATAACGCGGCGCAGGCCGAAAGCGAGCTGTTTGCTGCCGCCGAGGGCGCGAACGGCGCTGACATCGTTATCGACGCGGAAAAGCTCGAATATATATCGAGCGCGGGACTGCGCGTGCTGATGAAGCTGCGCAAAAGTATAAACAAGCCTCTGCCGGTCATCAACGTGTCCCGCGATGTTTATGACATATTCGAGACTACGGGCTTTACGGAGCTGCTCGATGTGAAGAAGGCGCTCCGCAGGGTGAGCACCGACGGAATGAAGCTCATAGGCAGCGGTTTTACCGGCGATGTTTACCGTATGGACGATGAAACTGTCATAAAGGTCTTCCATAAAAATATCAGCTATGATATAATGATAAGCAAGGAAAATCAGAAAGCGAGAAATGCTTTTCTTGCAGGTGTTCCTACGGCTATACCCTACGATATCGTCCGTGTCGGCGAGTGCTACGGAACAGTCTATGAAATGCTCGACGCGAAGGATCTCGTGACCGTTGCCGCGGAGGATAAGACACGGCTTGACGAGCAAATAGCAAAGTTTGCGCGGATCGTAAAGAATATGCACACGATCAGGGCGGATCCCTCTAAATTTGAACCTGTGAAGCAGACGTCACTCGGGGCGCTGCAGTATCTTGCGTCCGTGCTTACCGATGAGGAAATGAAAAAGGTGAGGGCGCTGTATGAGAGCATTCCCGACCGCGACACCTTCATACACGGTGACTGCCATTTGGGAAATGTAATGGTGCGTGACGGCGAGATGATGTTCATAGACCTCGGTACGTCGGGTACGGGTCACCCGATATTCGATATGGGAAG
>JAFTAG010000280.1 GCA_017458655.1 Ruminiclostridium sp.
CACCCATAGCGGGGCTGCCCAGACCGAGAGCGTCGTAGTCCGCGATATTGCCGTTGAAATCCGAAACGCTTATCGCTTCGACTCCCGCGCCCTCCGCGACTGCCTTCGCCATTTTCTCGGTATTGCCCGTACCGCTCCAATGTATCCCAATTCCGAAAGTCTTTTTAACGCACTGCTTACTATAGGTTTAGAATAACAAAGATGTTTTGCCGGATCGCTGCCCCGAACGGTATCATTTTCTTTTTGAAGCATAATAATCGCTTTTGTGTACATATGTATAGTTTCTGTTCTCATTTGATCCCCCGAAACAGCATTATCTCTTAAAATAATTTTCAAGCACATCGGCAGCGTTCTTGCAACCATTCTCGGCGCGAAGTATTTCCCCGATCATCCTCGCGTTATCACTGTATTTGCCGTTTTGCAATTCAGTAAGTCCTTTTTTTATCTCGTCTTTCGTCCACTTCCCGGAATGTATGTTCACAGGCTTCGGACCCAAGCCGCGTTCAGCAATTTGCAGGCCCCAGAAATACTGGTCGCCGCCGAACGACATAACGAAAGTCGGACAGCCTGTACGCAGTCCGGCGGCAGTAGTTCCGGCACCGCCGTGATGTACAACACCCTTGACCTGCTTAAACAACCAGTCGTGCGGAACAAAATCAACATAGCAGATATTCTCGTCATCGTCGGTCTGCCATTTCATCCAACCAGACTGCATTATCACGCGTATTCCCGTTTCCTTCACTGCTTCGTATATTGCCCGCTGCACCTTCTCCATTCCGGCGAATACGATGCTTCCGAAGCCAATGTATATCGGCTTTTCACCTGCCGCGAGGAATTTACTCAGTTTCTCATTCGGCTGATAATCCACAGTTTCTTCGCCCTGCCAGTAGCCCGTAACATGAATATTATCTCCCCACTTAGGTTCGCGGGGCACGATATGTTCGCTGTATGCGTAAAGTGTAAGGACTTTATCTCCGTTCAGCTTCCTGTAATCGCTGAAAAGGCTCCATTTTTTCAATCCGTGCTCTTTTCGCCGGCCGTTAAGCAGCGACTTAGTGACCATGTTCATTCCGAGTTCATTCGTAGTGTATGTAAATCCCACAAACGGCGTGTTGCGCCTCATTTCGGGCTTTTGTATCGTAAACATATTTGTTTTGTCGAATGGATAAAAGAATACACGCACACAAGGTATCTTCAGCACCTCGCAGGCGTGTCGCACAAACCCGCCGAGCAGGATATACAGCGCAGCGTCCGCTCCTTTGCAGGCTTCATATGCCTGCTGCATCATTTCGGGATCTTTGCGGTAGAGCTGCTTCATTCCGTCAAGGTATGCAAGCCCGCTTTTGCATTCCGACAGCAGAACGCGCATCATCATATCGCCGTCGCCGTTCACAGGGGCAAACTCCAGTCCGCTGCTCTCCACATATTCTCTGAAACGCGGAAATGCGGCGATCTTGTAGCTGTGACCGCGCTTCACCATTTCTTTTCCCAGCTCGACAAACGGCTGTACATCGCCGCGTGAGCCTATCGCAAGTGCTGTTATCTTCATTTTGCGCTCTCCGAGTTAGACTTTGCTAACAGTATATCATATTTGTAAATAAAATGCAATACCTATTATGAAAAATCGTTGATTTTTAGACTGTATTTTTGCTTAAGAACAGCTTGATTTATTGGTCAATCTATGATGGGCACCTCTAAAAACCTCTTGCCGCCCATTCGCACCGCCCTAAAGCCGTCATATTGCACAAATTTTCCTTGACATACGACAGTATGCCTG
>JAFTAG010000281.1 GCA_017458655.1 Ruminiclostridium sp.
CCCAGCTGAATTGGAGCCGCTGAAATGCCGGAATAACGTCACCGTTGGGATAATGCCCCGTGACAACATACATAAGCATTACCTCACAGGTCGCGGGAGAAGTCCTGACGTACTCCGCCTCGATGTTGCCGAGGGTAAAGGTGATAGTATTGGAGAACTCCGCCCACGCTGCTTTGAGGTTATCCAATCCGTGTATCTTCTGTCCTATCGCAATACCATACCACTTAACATTCTCGCTCATGTGCTCAAAATACGGCTCGGCATTGTTGTTCTCGTAGTATTCCACAGCGATACGGATACTCGTGTTTACACATTCCTTGAAATTCATCGGCTTCACCTCCGTTTTTTACTATAGCACACAAAAGATAAAAAGTCAACCTTCGGCAAGTTATTTGCGCTGTAATGCAAGCTGTTTGCGCAGAATGGTTGACATTTCTTTTTTTTATGTGATATTATTATCATGATTTCAGCGGTATCAAGCCGCACAGACAGTTAATATATTTTACAATGCCCACGGGCGGGAAGGAGTTTTCACTATGAAAACAGCACAGGATTTCATCAAGGAGCTCGGCAGTTCTGCAGAATTACAGAACGCGGTCAAGGCGATCAAGGACGAGAGCGGTCTCGCAGAGTTCCTTAAAAAGAACGATGTCAGCGCTACTGTTGAAGAATTTGCAAAGGCTTTGAAGGCTGCAAAGACAGGCGGTGCAGAGGGTGAGATCACAGATGATGCTGCCGAGGCGGTTGCAGGCGGCGCATGGTATGACTTTGTTCTCAGATGGTTGCCTTGGACATAATATCGCACCACAGCAGAAAAAAGCCGCCGGCTTCGCTCAGCGGCACACACCCCTTGAAACACGAAAGGACATATCACAATGAAAACAATTGACGAATTTATAAAGGAAATAGAAGGCTCCGACACACTTCTTAAGGAGCTTGAAGCAATAGAGGACATGGACGCGGCTGCGGCTTTCCTCAAAAAGTATGACTGCGGCGGGACCGCCGAGGAATTCGGAAAGGCACTGAAGGCTCTGAACGAGGGCGAGATAAGCGACGACGCGGCAGAGAGCGCAGCGGGCGGCTGGATAATAGATCCTAAAAATACAAGAGATTCATTTCTCAGAGGAAAAAATCAGGTTCTCTGAACCTGACGGCACAAAGGCTCCGGTATCGGAGCCTTTGCGCGTTTTTTATTCACAGATCATCACCGATACGGTAAACACCCCGTCCTCCGGCATAAACGAACTGTTGCCGCCGTACTTTCCGGCGATATGTCTTACGGAGTTTATGCCGATGCCGATTCCCTTGTGCTTGGCGGAAAGGAATACGCCGTTTTCGTCAATGTGCGGCTCGACCTTGTAATTGTTCTCCACGATGAACGAAAGCTGCTCCGGCACAGGATCATATCTGCCCGATACCTTGATATAGCGCTTGCCGTCAATGAATTTGCAGGCTTCCACCGCGTTTTCAAGGATATTGCCGAACATTACCGCGAGGTCGGGCTTTTCGATGAAGCACTTCTCGGGGAGAGCGATAGTCACCGAATAATCAATGCCGTTTTTCAGCGCGATCTCCGAGAAGTATGTCAGCACCGCGTTCACCGTGTCGTTCTCGCAGTACCGGAGCGGCTGGTCGTGTTTGACCGAGGCGGGATAGGACGCGATAAGCTCATCGAGCGCGGACAGATCGCCGTTCTTCCGTATCTGCCTGAGAAGCACCACATTATGCCGCAGATCGTGGTTGGTGCTGCGCATTTCCTCGATGCGCTCGTTTATGGTGTCGTACTGCATTTTTTGCAGTTCAAGCTCGTGATTGTCCGCAGTAAGACGGGCGTTTTTCTCATAGACCGCCACGACCTTCACAATAGTCCGGTATATCAGCACCGAGCCTATGTCTATAAGCAGCAGATACCCCGTGCTGAACGGGTCGAGGGCGTTTTCGAGGGTGGACTTCCCCGATGTGTAGAAATGCTGTGTCCATATCAGATAGAACACGGCGGGAATGAGCCACATATACCGCCATAGCGGAACGCTCGCTGCCGAAAGCTCCGAGTCCGGCTCGGAATCGGCGGTTATCCCCTTGAATATCAGCAGATACACGGCGGTTATCAGCAGCGCCTCCACCGGCAGCATAAACAGCGAGTATGTGAAGTGATACCGCAGCAGCGCTTCCTGCGGGAAGAACAAGCCCTCGGTGAACTTCGACAGCACAACCACAAGATTACCGAGATCCATAAGTACAAGCACGGTAAAAACGAGCTTCCCGAAGCGCTCCTTTATCGCAAGAAAGATAAAGCCGATGTAAATGACCGATATTACCGCGTCATAGAGCGGGTTCTGCACCTGCGGTGAGAAAAAGCGGTATGTATTCAGCGACACCTGCGTTACCGTCGCGGCGGCAAGCAAAAGCACCGTCACCCGCGTACCGAACCTCCACCGCCCGCGGAATGAAAACAGCACGAGCAGCATATACGGAAATGAGTTCAGGAATGTATATAAAACAGCTTCCCACACGGAAAATTCGGGAATCATAAGTTGCACCTTCTGTAATATGAGAATAAATATATGATAGCACAAAACCGCAACAAAGTCAATGATCTGCAATTCGTGCAAAAATATAAACAATTGGTGCATTATTCCACACAAGCGGCAATTTTTGTGATATAATAAGAGAGTCGAAAAGGACAATTTGCAATTCATGCAAAAAATCAAACAATTGGTGCATAATTTCACACAAGTGCGAATTTTTGTGATATAATATACCTTATAGACACACCGAGAGGACCCAAAAAAGTATGAAAACTGCCGCAAAGCCGCATTATACCATATATATAATCAAACTATTTGCGGGCGGTCCGCCTACGGGACGCCGTTATTTGGGTGCACCTGACACTTCGGAGTCATACCGTTTGGTATGGCTTCGGGGTGTTTTTGCGTTTTATTAAGAACATCGGGCGGGGTGAATATATGAAAATAGCGATATGTGATGATAACAAAACAGATGCGGGAAAGATCGAGTTTGCGCTTATGGATCTTGCGGCAGGCATAGAGATCGACACCTTTGAGAAAGGCTCCGAGCTTATGGAAAGCATAAAAGGCGGGGCGCGGTACGACCTTGTTTTCATGGATATTTACCTGGGAGATGAAAACGGCATTGAGATCGTAAATGAATTAAAGGCTGTATCACCCTCCACAGAGGTCATTTTCAGCACAACAAGCACGGACCACGCCATTGAAGCGTTCAAGGTCAACGCGGTCGGTTATCTCCTTAAACCGTACGCCGAAGCGGACGTGGTAAAAGCATTTACGCGCGTAAAAATGCGGAAAGAAGAAGAAAATGAAAATGTACTTGTCTGCGCCGGAAGCGACAGACACCTTTTCCGGAACAATGAAGTGATAAAGCTCGAAAGCGACCTGCACTATACCAAGATATATACGGATGACGGGGAAATGTACCGTTATCATATCGGTTTTTCGGAGATAGCTAAGCTGTTTAAGGGATTTATTGAGATCAGACGCGGTGTGCTGTTGAATATGGCGCACATAAAAAGAATAAAAGCCGCGGTGATCACGCTGTCCGACGGCAGCACATACACCATAGCCCGCGGCAAAAAGGACTACGTCGTAAGCCAATATACAGCATTTGTTATAAAAAGAAACGGTGCTTTTTAGGCAATATTTACAAAAATTGTCTGCTTTGAAAAAATCTTCAAAAATCATTTCCTATTTTGCTTTTTTCTGCAACTTAATAAACAGAAAGGCAAACGGGAAAGGAGGTCAGAATGGATAAAGCATTACGAAGCCTTTTTGAGTATCAGCGGTTCGAGAACAATCCCCGGCTTAAAAAGATGCTCGATGACGCGCTGAGCCGCTACAGCTTTCCGGACGAGGGTGAGCTTTCGGACGATGACGCGGGCTTGCTGAACGCGGCGGGAACTACGGTCACGGACCCGACGCGGGACAAGGAGAAACGCTTATGACTGCGGCGGTTATCGACTGGGAGACAGTCTATAAGGAATACGATCCGAAGGTCAGGGCGTACATACAGAGCCGTGTCGGGAATCCGGAGGACATCAAAGACCTCTGCTCCGAGGTGTTTCTGGAGGTAATGCGGCAGAGGGAGCGGTTCAGCGGAGAGCCTAAAGCGCTGTCAAGCTGGATATTCGTGATAACGAAGCGCACGGTGGCGAGGTTTTACCGCTCATATCGTCCGTCGGACGAAATACCCGGGGATATGGCGGACGATACCGATATAGAGCAGCAGACACTTGACGCGGAAACGCTCGAACAGCTTGCGGACGCGCTCGAACAGCTTGACGGGCGGCTGCGGGACATAATAACGCTGCACTACTACAGCGAGAAAACGCTCACGGAGATCGCGGCGGCAATGGGAATGTCCTATCGCAGTATAACGATACTGCACAAAAAGGCACTTGATCGGCTGAGAAAGCTGATAGGATAAAAATTTTACGAAAGGAAGAAATTATTATGGCAGACGAAAACAAAAAGATCACCGACGAGGTAAAGGAAAACATCGAAAACACACAGGAGGGCGCTGTGACAGACGAGGAAGCTGAAAATGTTGCGGGTGGGTTGCGTATCCCGAGCGCTATCGTTGACCACAGTGCGATGACGATCGACCCTATCAAAACCGGAAACGATAACAACAGATAAAGCATACTAACAGAGTATATTTTATGAAACGGCAATTAAATGATTTGATCTTTGTTCATTCCCCCTGCCCGGGGCGGGGAAATGAACGTAATATATCAACAAATTATTTATTGCCGAACTAATAAGAAAGGATAACCAATATGGATAACAAAACACTTGAACAGATCAAGGAGCAGTACGCGGATTACATCGCGGCTCTCGGTGAAGAGGATAAAGCTAAGGTAGAAGCCTGCAAAACAGTTGATGAGCTTACCGCACTTGCAATGAATACAGAGGGCGAGCTTCCCGATGAAGTGGCTGAAGCTGTTGCCGGCGGCAAGGGAAAAAAAATGGTCTGGTGTCCTCGCTGCAACTATACATTTACGCCGAGCACTATTGTCTGCCCGATATGTCACGGCGGTCTTGTACCCTATAAAGGTTAAACGACCTATAAAACGGATATTTCGAAAGGACGATCATTATGGATAACAAAACACTTGAACAGATCAAGGAGCAGTACGCGGACTACATCGCGGCTCTCGGCGCAGAGGATAAAGCTAAGGTAGAAGCCTGCAAAACAGCAGAAGAGCTTATAGCTCTCGCGGAAAATACGGAGGGCGAGCTTCCCGATGATATAGCGGAGGCTGTCGCCGGCGGAAAAGGCAAGTCCAAAGAGCCGGTATGCCCGTATCCATGCTGGTGTACGGTGATAATGAAGATCACCGGTGAACCTTGGGCTCAGGTGGGTTCGAGAGTATTTGTGACATTGAATCAATGGGGTTCATTTTTGATGTTTCGCGACAGCAGCTGCACGGGCGACTGCATAGTTTGCAGCGCGGATGACCATTTAAGGAGAGACTGACGATCGTTTAAAGAGGATAATAAACAGCGGAAATGGCAGAAAGGAATTTCACTTTGAAAACAGTTGAAGAATTTATTGATGAGATCAAGGGCTCGGCAGAATTGCAGGACGAGCTGAAAGCGATCAAGGACAAGTACGCGCTTGAAAGATTTCTGCAGAACAATGACTGCGGCGCATCGGCTGATGATTTTGCAAATTATGTGAAGTCCAAAAGCGAGGGCGAGCTCGACGATGACGCCGCGGAAAATGTCGCCGGCGGTTATCCGGTATTTCCTTATTAATGAATATCGAAATAATACCCTATATGGGGTACTGCTTCGCGTTTATGGGGCACCGCACGGCGTTCTCCGATTACTTCGCAAGGGAAGCCGCCGAGTGCGGGAAGCTGCTTTGCGCGAAGCTTGATGACAAATTCGCCGGATATATCTGCGCCGCGGACATCGGTCGGGAGGATCGTGTAACATACGCCTACACCCGCCCGGAATACCGCAGGCAAGGGATATTCACGGCGCTGCTGAAAGAAATATCCGAAAGCTCGGAAATGCCCGTAAAGGTAAATCTCCCCGCGGAGCACGAATATCACGATACGATCGTTCATGTGTGCGGGAAGCTCGGCTTTGCGCGTGGGGAGGATCTCATCGTATATACCTGCCGTCCCGATACCGATACCCGCTGGGACGAATTTATGAACAACCGCGGGAACCGTATCTGCGAGCATCTGAAACGGTGCGGCTATGAAACGGTGAGCTTCGCGGAGGCCGATACGGATATCATCGGACAGATACGCGGCTCCGACAAGAGCGGCTTCGGAAACCCTTTTGAAACAGCCTCGTTTTTCGACGAGCCGTCAAGAAAGCTCTCCCGCGAACTCAGCTTCGCGGCGGTAAAGGGCGGTGAGCTTGCGGCATATACGCTTATGTCGCAGCCGTCCCGGGAAAAGTGCGTACTTGAACAGATCGCGGTATCACGGAACAAACGCAATACGGGGGCGATACTGCTTCCGATCGCGAGGTCGATATCGGCATTTCGCTCTGACGGGTGTAAGCTTGGGGTATATGCTGTTTACGGCAGTAATACCCCCGCAAATTCTCTGCGGGAAAAGCTGATGAGTACGGCGGCGGAAAAGGTAACGGAAAATTACTGTCGTCCCGGTCATGCAAATAATAATAATAATAATAATCAGGAGGAAAAACAAATATGAAAGAAACGCTTACAAACCTTTGCGAGAGCTTTCTTGCGAACGTTGACCTGATCTACAAGCAGAAAGGCTTCAAGCTCGTGAGCACGAAAGTCGTGCCGATGTGCAGCTATGCGTACATCACAAGCGGCAAAGCAGTCGAGCCGGAACGCCTTCAGGAATGCCTTAAGCTCGTCGAGAGCAAGGGCGGCGGCTCGCTGTCGGGAATGAGGGACGCTTATCAGGGCGCGCACGC
>JAFTAG010000282.1 GCA_017458655.1 Ruminiclostridium sp.
CGCAGACGGGTATCACGTCTTCAAGCCTGTGCTCGGCGATCATCACGGTCAGCGAAAGGTCACGGTTGAGCTTCTTGACCGTGTTGATGAGCCCGGACGCGGCTATCGGGTCGAGCTGCGCGGTCGGCTCGTCGAGTATCAGCATACGCGGCTCAGTGACCATTGCGCCGGCAAGGCTGATAAGCTGCTTTTGTCCGCCGGACAGCTCCGCGGTGCTCTTGTCGAACCTGTCCTCGATGCCGAAATAGCTTGCCATTTCCGCAATACGGCGGGCGATACGGGGCTTCGGTACGCCCATGTTCTCCAGTCCGAATGCGAGCTCATGCCACACCTTGTCGGTAACTATCTGATGCTCGGGAGACTGCATCACAAAGCCGATATCGGATGCCCTGCTCTCCGAAATATCCTTCCCCTCGTATTTAACGCTGCCCGATGAATTCCCGAGCGGTGAAAGCTGCGGTTTGAGCAGACGGAGCAGGGTGGATTTCCCGCTGCCGGTCGCGCCACAGAGAGCTATGAACTCTCCCTCGTTCACGGTGAAGGACACGTTTTGCAGGGCGGGGGAGGGGGCGTTCGGATAGGTGAAGCTCAGACCTTCGACAGCAAGTATTTCCACCGTAAAGCCTCCTTCCATTCGAGCACAGCGGGCAGCATAGACAGAGCACCGTAAGCGGTATAAGCGGTGACGGCGAGCGGAGCGGCCGATATCTCCGACATCGCGGGATAAAACCCGTAGTTCAGCTCACCGAGCACGGCAGTTGTAATGACCGTTCCGGTGAGCAGCAGGCATACTGCTGTAAATATCCCATCCGACATACCGAAACGAAATGTCGAATAATTCGTGCGGCGGTGTTCGCCGTAGCCGCGGGCTTCCATACTGTCCGCGGTGATTATGCCGTTTTCGAGCGACCATGTCGCCATTATCGAGAATACACGCATTTCGGCTTTCAGCGTTTCGGCGATGCTCTCGCCGCTCGTGATGCCCAGCGCTCTCTGCGTATTGCGTATCTTCGCGGTCTGCCGCCGCATCAGCGGAACATACCGCAGCGCCATTGAAAGTATCAGCGCGGCCTTCGGGGAGAGCATACCGAATACTCTCATAAGCTTGTCTGCGGTCATCACAAGAGCGAACGTGCGGAAGCGGTACAGCACGGAAATTATCATTGCCGCGGCAAAAACGCCGTACAGCAGCGCTTCGAGAGTTACCGGGCTGTCATTCACCACAAACAGCACCGTAGCGCCGTTGTGATACCATATCGGGTTAATGACCGCGAGTATAAGAAACAGCAGGAAAAACGACAGGTGCAGCTTAATGCCTCGCTTTATATCTATCGTCACGAAAAGCGCGACAGCACCGACCAGCGATATGCAGATTATAACGGGGTGCATGATAAACATAGCTATGCCGATAACGCAGACATAGTATATCATTACCGCTATAGGGTCGATGCGCGCAAGTTCCTTCATTATCCTGTTCCTCTGTCATCTGTTGATGTCTCTGCCCAGTTCGCAGGTGTAAAGCCATTCTATCCTGTCGCCGGGCGCAAGCTTGTATTCGCTCGACATCACGGACGGCGACTCACCGTTGACGTAGTACATCCAGCCGGAGATGTCACCCGCGTCAAACTCGTAGAGATACGCGAGCCCCCGGACATAGCCGTTAGCGTCTATATCGGCCTGTATCGAGTGCTTTCGCGCCGCCTCGGTGAGTATATCGAGCGCGGTATCGCCTTCCGATATGTCAAAGCTCGTCTCGGGGAGTATGCACCCGTCCGCGGGCACTCTGCCGTCGGTTATCTTTCCGACGAGCGTGTCACAGCGTATCGTCACCGTGACCGTTCCCACGACGTTTTCTTTGGATATCCCGACCGGGTCGTAGTATTCCTCCGCGCTGCGAAAGTCGGTAAAGAAGATGAAAGCGGCTGCTGCCGTTCCCACAAGTGCGACCGCGACAAAGTTGGAAACGCGGCGTTTTTTTACTGCGAACAGTATTACGCACACGATGAGTGCGGTCCCGCCGATCACGGCGTAAGCAATGGGCTTATAGTCTGCGGGAGCGCTGTCGGCCGTATTGGCGGAAATTACCTCTGGTGCTGCTGTCGTCGTTGCTCCAGTAGTCTGTACGGCAGTAACGGGTTCCTCTGTGACTGCGGGGCCGGACGTGACAGCAGGCTCCGGGTCGGCCTCGGTAACGGTGCTTTCCGGGAAGTCATACAGTCTTTCGCCTTTTTCGAGCATCAGAGTGTATGCGGTGAGTGACTGCCATGCCTGTATAGTAGCGGTGCGGTTTGAATTGCCGTCGCCGAAATGCGAGAAGCTCCCGTCGTCGAGCTTGTACAGCAGCATTCCGTCAATGACGGTGTGGCCGTTCTTGATGAAACGCTCGTCCTCGGCGTGTATGCCGAGCGCGGACATGGCGATGATCACCTGCGCAGTGCTCTCGGGGTTCTCCGTTCCCATACTTTTGAAGCCGCCGCTTTCCTGCTGTATCTTCGACAGCAGAGCAAGGGCGTTGTCAACTGCGACCGTTACCTTGTCGGAGCTGCCGTACTGCGGGGCGAGAGCCTGCACCGCCATTGCTGTAACGTCGGTATCGCCCATTTCTCCCATAACTGCCCAGCCGCCGTCCTCAAACTGCATTTCAAGCAGCGCGTCGGTGAGCGTTTCAAGGGTGTAGCGGGAACAGGTGTAGCCGTTGTTCAGCAGGTGAAGGCCGTATATCATTCCCATTATGCCCTGCTCGCCTACGGAGGTCTCCGCGATATCGTCTATCTTCGGGGAACGGTCGCCCACCGCGAGCATTGCGAGTGCGATCTTTATCCGCGAAGTTGCGCTTGCTATGGTGTTTTCGTCGGTGTATTTCTCCAGCGCGGCAATGTAGCCCGAGAAGTCGTAGCTTCCGCTTTTCGCGAGTATCAGCGCTTCCCATTCGGCGGTCTTTCCGGCATTCTCCGTCAGCGTGGTATCTATCATTTCCTGAGCGTCCGCGGCGCCGCTCTCGCTGAGCTTGAACCGCAGGATCGCATCGGTGACGGGTCTGATATCGTCCGTCCTTATATCGGCAAAAGCCGCGAACGACAATGCGAACGCGGCTGTAAGCGCTATTGAAATGGCGGTGATGAACCGTTTCATCACTTTCTCTTGCGGGAAACGAGCACTGCGCCCGCTGCAACGATAGCTATACCGGCAATTGCGGCAACATCGGCGATACCTGTGTCGGGCGAACCCTTGGAGCTGTCTGTTGCAGCATCAACATCGCCTGCTGCGGCAGCTGTTTCTTCAACGGGAGCATCTGTGATTGCTGTATCCTCGGGTTCGTCGGCCGGAAGCTCTTCGTCGGGTGTTTCTTCTTCGATGGAGCCTTCAGCGGGAGCTGCATCATCGTCCGGCTCGCCGTAAGACGCAACATATTCTTCTCTCGTCAGAGTGACAAACTCACTGGCAGGCGGAACAAGCACTTCCTTGTCGGAAACTGCGCTTATCAGATGTACTCCGGTCTCCTCCGGGAAAAATACAGTGGCTTTTCCTTCGGCGTCTGTAAAGATACCGGTTTCTTTACCGTCTATCGTGATCTGTGCGCCCTCAACGGGTACTGTTACTGGTGCCCAGTTTTCGTCATATCCGGACGCGAGAAGAGTTAATTCCTGATCATCACCGGCAAGACCCTCGTAGTCGTATGTGCCTGCATCATCGAGGAACTCGGCGAAATAGCAGAACTTGTCGGACCATGCGGTGGTATCGGTGTAAATGAACGCTGTGAGAGTCAGTCTGTTCCCTATCTCATCAAAGAGGCCGTTTGCAGCCTTTGTGCCGATGTAATAGCCGTAGCTTCCGCCGTTCTCAACGCCCCAGAGCTTTGTGATCATCGGGCCGTAGTCGCTTTCCACGGTAGCGTAGCCTGCTTCTGCACCGCCCTCAAAATACTCGTTGTGAACTGCAATGAGCGCGTCGTTGACCGTGAATTTCCCGTCACCGTCCTCGTCCTTTATATCGACGCTCTTTCCCGCAACGGCAAGCTTGCCGTTTTCGTCCGCGATCGTGACAAAGATAAAGTCCTCTGTCTCTGCCTCCGCGAACGACGTGAATGTGAGTGCTCCCACAGCGGCGATGGCTGCCGCTGCCGATAAAACTGCCTTTTTCATAATGTTACTTCCTTTCTTTTTTCGCAATAAAAAACCTTCTTACGGCGTAAGGCCGCGTGAAGGTGTTGCTGACATACAAACAGTAAGCCGGCTGCACTCTTCATTGCCCAAGAATGCGTGAGGCGGAGAGCCTCTTGTCCGAGCGAACGGCGGGCGATCCGGCTTTCCGGGGGTATGCCCGGACGGTAGTGACTGCTGCAGCGGATTTTCACCGCGTTTCTCCCGTATCGTTCACAATATGCACACATTATACCACAGATGAGATAAAATGTCAATATGCACGACAAAAATTTCACATTCCGGCTCTGTCATGCGTCAAATTCCCGCAGCACGGGGAAGTCGTCCCGCCGCTCCTTTATCATTTCCGGGTGAGTGCGCGCGTAGTTTATCACCTTGTCGCCGACCTCGCCCGACACGAGCTCACGCATAATATCAAGAGGCTTTGCGGAAATGACGGGGCAGGTGGGAGTAAGGCATATCGCGAGCCTGTCGCCGTGCGGCATGACACGCAGCGGCCAGATACTGCAATCGAACGGCTTGTCGTCCCCGGTAAGCACGCAGCCGTTTTTGTTGAACGGGCAGAGAGCTTCTTCCTCCGGGTCGTCGGTCTTGTAGTCGCTGTCGATGTCGATAGTGAGATACCCGTTCGACGCAGGCTTGAACCTTGCCCGCGGGTATCGCTCCGCCAGGCGTTTCGCGGTCTCCGCGGGAAAAAGCGGGGTCTCCCACAGGCTCTGCCGTCTGAACGAGCAGCAGAAGCGGCATTTTGCGCAGTCGTCGGGTGAAAGTACGGTTCTTAACATTTGCACACCCCATAGTATTTTCTCAGCTTGAATGCGGGATAGTAGGATTCCTTCGCTGTCCGCAGCCCTTCGATCCCCATATCCTCTTCGCGGTTGATGTATTCGCGATCTGCCTCGGGGGAAGACGCGAGCATGTTGTTTATCACGGCGAATGCGCCGTTGGCGGCATATTCTCCCCAAGCCTTCTCGTAATGCACATCGGTGCAGATGTCGGAGATGTGCGAGGCGAGCGTCATTGCGGCGGGTACGTCATCGACATACAGGATAAGCCCGAACAGCCCGAGAGGCTCCATATTTCTCAAAGCGGTACTTATACTGTCGAACTCGGCAAGCTCATCCGGGGCAGGCTCGCGTTCCTCGAGCCACTTTTCGGCGACAGTGAGCGCGTCCGCGGCATTCCCGCCGGTGATGCGCTCGGTACGGATATCGTCGTACAGCCTGTTGAAAGCGGCTATGTGGTTGCGCTTGCGGTGGAGCTTGCGCCCCGCCAGAGCCGCGAGGCTGTCGCGCTTGTAGATGTAGTCGCTGTCGTCGTCGGTGAACGAGGCGTTTATGGTGAAAAAACGCCCGAGCTCGGCTGCCTGCCGTTCGTCGCAGAGGCAGAACGACAGCGGGACACCGCGCCGTACCGCGTCCTCCGCGAGCGCGTCAAATATCCCGCGGATATCGGTGCCTTCGGGACAAAGCGGGAAGCCGTAGCCCCTGCGATTGGGGGTGCTGCCGTTGTAATATCTCAGCAGGGCGCCGCCGTACAGGGCGGTCTCGGTGCCGTATTTGCGGCTCAGCAGATATATGTTCGCGAGAGCGGTATCGCTGCCGAAGCGGCGGCTTTTCCCGCATATCTCCGCACAATTTTTTATAAATCCAAGGTCGGGCGCTGCCCAGTCTATCATCGCTATCGTTCCTTTTTTATGACAATAGGGTAATTTTAACATATTTTTTCCGTATTGTCAAGCGTCGGTGACCCGCATAAAAAAGTTTCCGAAAAAATAATGTCCGCGATCTTAAAAATTTTGTCTTCAGTATTTGGCTCTGTCTATTGACAAGTTAAGAAAAAAATGATATAATAATATAAATTTTTGTATATTATGTCGCAAGTATGTGTGCATTTCATATATTCGCGCGGGAGGAAAATATGGTAGATCTCGACAAAAACGGTTATGAACAGCCGGGTGACGGCTTCGGTCAGCCTCAGCAGCAGTACGGTCAGCCGCAGCAATACGGTCAGCCTCAGTACGGACAGCCCGTACAGCAGTATCAGCCGCCTCAGCAGCAGATGATACAGCCGGGTATGAAGTTCTGCAAGTTCTGCGCTGCACAGATACCCGCTGACGCTGTGGTTTGTACGGCTTGCGGCAGACAGGTCGAGCAGTTCCAGGGCGCCGGACAGCCGCAGGTCATCATAAACAACAGCGCACAGGCCAACAACGCGGGCGGCATGGGCTACCGCAAGGAATGCAACAAGTGGACTGCGTTCCTGCTCTGCTTCTTCCTCGGCGTTTTCGGAGCTCACAAGTTCTACGAGGGCAAGGTCGGTATGGGCATCCTTTACCTGTTCACTGCGGGGCTTTTCGGTATCGGCGCGTTCATCGACTTCATTGTTATACTTACAAAACCCAATCCCTATTACGTCTGATTGGATATGCAACAAGCCCGACTGCAAACGGTCGGGCTGATTTCGTTTAATGTGTTGTTGCGGTAAAGTATATCGTGACGCAAAAAATATATGTTCACCGCGGTTTAAAATTGTGAAAATCGGCGAAAATTTTCTGTGTGCTTGACATAAAGCACGAAAAATGTTACTATAAGAACAGAGATTTTTAATGTGGTAGTACACTAAAGCAAAGGAAAGAAATATGAAAAGATACGACCTGATGACGCCCGAGGGCACCCGCGATCTGATATTTGACGAGTGCGCGGCTCTGCGCGGGATAAGCGAGAAGCTCCGCCGCATATATACGTCGCACGGCTACAGCGAGGTGATAACGCCGGGGCTGGAGTTTTTTGACGTTTTCAACAACAAATCACGACATTACCCGCAGGAGGTGCTCTATAAGCTTACCGATGGCAAGGGCAGACTTATGGTGATGCGCCCCGATTCGACCATGCCGATAGCTCGTATCGTCGGAACAAGGCTGCGCACGTCGCCTATGCCGCTGAAGCTGTTCTACGACCAGACCATCTACCGCGCGAACCCGAAAGAGAGCGGAAGGGACGATGAGTTCTTCCAGAGCGGAATCGAGATAATCGGCGGCGATGTGATGCGCTCGGATATGGAGGCGCTTTCTATCGCGGCGGAAGTGATGCAGTCGCTCGAGGCGGACGATCATCGCTTTGAGATAGGCGACAGCGGTATCTTCCCGATGCTCGCGGCAAAGCTCGGCCTCGGTGACGCGGAGCTCGACGAGCTGCGGGAGTATGTGCAGCTGAAGACCTACCCCGCGCTGGACGAAATGCTCTCGCGCATGGAAAACAAGCAGTATGCCGGGTATATCGGCAGGCTGGCGAGAATGTTCGGCGGCAGGGAAGTGCTCGAGGAAGCGGAAAAGACCATGCCGGACGAGGTTATGCCGCTGATAAGGAGCGTAAAGAGCGTGTATGACACGATGTCGGAGCTCGGAATGGGTGGCTCGGTATCGGTGGATCTCGGTATAGCGGGCAAGAGCGGGGATTACTACACGGGAATAGTTTTCAACGGCTATGTCGCGGGGTACGGTATGCCCGTGCTCAAGGGCGGCAGATATGACCGTCTGATAGCGGATTTCGGCGTGGATACGCCCGCGACAGGCTTCGCGGTGAACGAGAACGCGGCTGCGGAAGCTTTGCTGAAACGCTCGGGAGGTATGCTGCTGCCCGCGCCCGATGTGATGATCTGGTCGGATGATGAGAGCGTCGCAAGGTCGATAGTCCATTGCCGCAGACTTATCGCGGAAGGACTTACGGCAGAATACTCTGACCTCGCGGACATCGGCGCGGCTCGTGAGTTTGCGAAGACAAAGGGCTGCAAGCGGCTGGATATCGTGACCGCGAGCGGCATCACGACCGAAACGATAAAGTAAGGGGGCGGCTCAATGACAGAGAACAAAGCGCTGCGGATAGCGCTGACAAAGGGCAGGCTCGAGAAGGACACTGTCGGGCTGTTCGAAAAAATGGGATTTGACGTGACCGAGCTGCACGAAAAGGGCAGACGGCTGATACTGAGTGTTCCCGGGCAGAATATGGAGGTCGTGCTCGCCAAGGCGGCTGACGTTATAACCTACGTTGAGCTCGGTGCCTGCGACATCGGAGTCGTCGGGAAGGACACAATACTCGAGCACGGCGGCAAGTATGCCGAGATAGCCGACCTCGGCTTCGGCAGATGCAGGTTCGCGCTGGCGGGGAAGAAGGGCACCGATTTCTACGGCGGCGTAGGCGTCAAGACGGTGGCTACCAAGTACCCGGCGGTAACGCGCCGCTTCTTCGAGAGCAAACGTATGGACGTGGATATCGTGAAGATAGAGGGCTCGGTGGAGCTCGCTCCGCTGCTGAAAATAGCGGACGGGATCGTCGATATCGTCGAGACCGGTACGACTCTCCGCGAAAACGGGCTTGAAGTCATAGAGGACGTTGTGCCGATATCCGCGCGCCTGATAGTAAATCCCGTGAGCATGAAGCTCAAAAAGGAACGGATAGAGGAGCTTGCGGAAAAGATGAAAGCCGCATTGTAAAAGGAACAGGAAAGGGTAAAAAGAAATGATAGAAACAATAAAAGCTGACGGGAGCGAGAAGGCTTTCCTCAAAGAGGTTGAGCGCCGCAGCGGTGAGATCAATGCCGATGTGGAAAAGACCGTCCGTGCGATAATAGCAGACGTAAAGGAAAACGGAGACGAGGCGGTAAAGCGCTATACGGTGAAATTCGACTGCCCCGACGTAAAATACTACAGAGTGCCGCAGGAAGTGATACAGGACGCTCTGACCGAGGCGGACAGGGATTTTGTCGATTCCCTGCTCAACTGCATCGAGAAGATAACGGCGTTCCACGAGCGGCAGAAACAGAACGGGTATATGATGACCGACGAGAGCGGCTGCATCCTCGGACAGAGAGTGCGCGGACTGGATAAGGTCGGGCTGTATGTTCCCGGCGGCACGGCGGCGTACCCGTCGTCGGTGCTGATGAACGCCATACCCGCTAAAATAGCCGGAGTCGGCGAGATAGTTATGACCACGCCGCCCCTCAAAGACGGCACTCCCAATAAGGACATTCTTGTTGCGGCTGCACTGTGCGGCGTTGACAGCGTTTTCATGTGCGGCGGCGCACAGGCTGTTGCTGCGCTCGCTTTCGGCACGGAGGAGATACCAAAAGTCTCGAAGATAGTCGGCCCGGGCAATATCTTTGTTGCTACCGCGAAGAAAGTGCTGTACGGCACGGTGGATATTGATATGATAGCGGGGCCGAGCGAGATACTGATCATCGCGGACGATTCCGCGAACCCGAAATACCTCGCCGCCGACCTTATGTCGCAGGC
>JAFTAG010000283.1 GCA_017458655.1 Ruminiclostridium sp.
CAGTAGTAGGTCTCGGACTGATAGGCGGCTCGTTTTGCAAGGCGCTGAAAAAACACACATTCCACCACATAATGGGCATTGACCGCAGCAAAGAGACAATAGCGAAAGCGCTCGAATACGGCGCTATCGACGAGGAGATAACCCCGGACAGGCTCGGCGAAGCCAATCTGACGATAATCTGTCTGTACCCGAAGGCTATCGTGGATTTCGTAAAGGAAAACGCCGGCAAGTTCAAAAAGGGCAGTATTGTTATAGATTCCTGCGGTATAAAGGAATACGTCGTAAACGAATGCACGCCCGTACTCGACGAAAAAGGCGTCATATTTGTGGGCACTCACCCTATGGCGGGACGCGAATTCTCGGGCTTTGATTATTCGCAGGACGACCTGTTCAAAGGCGCGAGCTTCATAATCACGCCTACCGAGAATACCCCGCAGATAGCTGTGGATCTGCTCCAGACGCTTGCCGGAAGCATAGAGTTCGGCAAGGCTGTCGTATCCACGCCGCAGAAGCATGATGAAGTCATAGCTTACACCTCGCAGCTTGCGCACGTCGTTTCCAACGCGTATGTCAAGAGCCCGGTAATGCTCAATTACGACGGTTTCTCCGCGGGAAGCTTCCAAGATCTCACCCGTGTGGCAAAACTCAACGAGTTTATGTGGTCGGAGCTCTTTATGTGCAACAAGACAGCGTTGCTTCGTGAGATAAACTGCATTCTGGAGCACATCACCGAGTACCGTGACGCAATAGTGAACAACGATACCGAGACGCTGATAAAAATACTGCGGGACGGCCGCGAGCTCAAGGAAAAGAGCCTTGAGCTGTATAAAAAGTGACATTTATGACAAAAAAGAAAAACATCGCGTTCAATGTTGCGTTCTGCGGCATCGTGACCGCGTTTTCCGTAATAATAATGTATCTGAGCATCATACCCTCGTTCGCGTATGCGGTGCCTGCGCTCGCGGGAATGGTCATTTGGACGGTGAGCGAGCATATGAACGTGAAGTGGGCGTATCTGTGCTACGCGGCCGCTTCCCTGCTCTCCCTTATGCTTATCCCGGAATTTGAAGCCAATATGTTCTTTATCTTCTTTTTCGGGTATTATCCGACACTGTGCATACTGCTCGAAAAGATAAAGAACAAGGTGCTGCGGTTCATCATAAAGCTCGTCATATTCAATGCCGCGGTCGTGATAGCGTTCAATCTGACGCTGCTCGTGCTCTCTGCCGAGGAAGCCCTCGAGGGAATGGAGGATTTCGGAGAATACGCGATCTACATCTTCTGGGGCATCGGAAATGCCGCCTTCATTATCTACGAGTTCTCACTGCGCGTCATAAAAAACGCGTATGACAAAGTGCTCAAACCGAAGATATCGGCTAAACTCAAATAAAACAAGCCCGTGAGCGTATGGATGCCGCCCACGGGCTTTGTTATACCGCGTCACATCATATCGGTGATGCTTTTTGCGAACCACCTGACCTCCGGCTTATCGGCTATCTCCCACAAGCGCGAGGTGCAGACGGTCAGCGTTCCGAAGCCTGTCCGTATATTATACAGCAGACCGAGCATTTTAGCTCTGTCGGGGTGGTCGATGACCTGAACTATGGGAGTGATACCGGGCTCGTCAAGCTCCTCACAATGGCTGTGCATAACGATATCGAACCATTGCGGGGTCGTGTATGATCTGCACGGGAACTGCCCGAGCGTCTCGCTGCTTTCATCTATGAGCAGACCGAGTGTGCCGATCGGAACGGGCTTTCCCATACTCTCCGAGATAGAGCGGAACATCGGGAAGCACCACATATCGGTGCAGTACGTCCCCGGGAGCTTATCCCCGCTGTCGGGCACATACAGGACTTTTATTCCCTTTTCGAGCGAATTAAGCGTACTTTCTCGGTCATGCGCGATCTTCACGACCTTGTTCTCCGTGCGTATCTCGTTTTCCGTGATCGTGATATTGATGTCCGGGAATACCGAGAATTCATAGGTGTTGCAGATATCCGTTCCCTCGACCGAAAGTGTCAGTTTATAAACAGCGGGACGCATTATATCGTCCGCTCTGAAGGTTATCCTTCCGAGCCGGTCAACGCGCTTTTCGTGCTTTATGCGGATATGCCCGTACAGCTCCACCGAGCCGTCGCATTCTATCGTATAGCTTGCTCTCGTTGCCCTGAATGACGGGTCTGTGCAAAACAGCGTCACACCGAAAACGATATCCTCCTCCGACGAAAAAACGAACTTATCAAACTCCGCCATTATCACGACAGAATTGCAGAACTGCCGCCATTTTTCGGGCGTAATGAGCCCTTTTGACTGCATCATCGAGTTGAGTATGCCGACGAGCGCTGTTCCCTGCCCCGTAAAATCCTGTATATCGAGCAGCTGGAACCCCGAAAGCTCCTCCGACTTCAGCGCCGCCTCTATCTCGCGTTTATAGCAGTCTATCGCAAGCGCCCCCGACGCCTTGAAGTGATCCTCCGCGTATCGGAGAAGGCCGTTTTGTTCGGCTTTTTCCCTGAACAGCGCGATGTTCTCGGCTTTAAGCACACCGGTATATTTTTCGATCTCGCTGTAGTCGGGGTACATCTCATACTGCCCGATCTCATGCGAGATAACGGGTATCTCCGGAATGAAAGTCTCCGCGGCATCGCCCTCGACTTCCTTTACTCCGGTACCGTACTGTATCTGTATCTTACCGCCCTCCGAAGCCTCGCCGAGAGTATCGGGAACTATTATCTTATCATAGCTGTGGGCGGTATTCGGCGCGTCGGTCTGTATGAATCCGAGCGGCGCGTCGCACATGGGGTATGACCCGCGGTACAGCCTTTCGCGCGACAAACGAACACCGCTTAAGATATCGGCGTTTTTGAGCGCACACGGCATAAACTGGAAATTGTTTGAGCCGTCCAGATAAAGATGCCGGTCGTCCTCTCTCCTGTAGCGCGCAAGAATATCGTTCATAATGTCCTTGTTTCCCCAGAGCTCGTTGCCGAGCGACATAGAGAAAAAGGACGGGTGGTTGCCGAATTCTTTCAGAATGCGCGAGCCCTCCTCGATAAGATAGCGCTGTTCATCGGTGAGCTCGTCGGGAACAGTCCCCCAGAACGGGAGCTCCGGCTGCATATATATCCCGAGCATATCAGCTGCGGTGAAAGCGGCGTCCGGCGGACAGCAGGTATGGAAGCGGTAATGGTTGATACCGTAGTTTTTCGCAGTTTGCAGCACCTTGAGCCAGCTGTCAACATCGGTGGGTGCGTACCCGGTCAGCGGGAAAAGCATACCGTCGTGCTTTCCGCGGAGAAATGTTTCCCTGCCGTTCACAAGCAGCTTTCTGCCGTTTGTTGCGAGCTTTCTTATGCCGAACGAGACCTTCTGAAGCTCGCCGTTTACAGCGATACTGAGACAATGCAGTTCGGGCGAGAATTCGTCCCACATCGAAAGCTCCGCGTCGGGCGTATATATCACCTTGTTGCTGCCCTTTCTGAGCATCATCGTAACGGTCTTTCCGCCGTCAACGGTGATATGCGCTTCACAGATATCCACCGCCTCGCACGAGAAAACAACGTGCTTAGGATCCGTTTTTGACAGCACAGCGATATCGTCGATATGCACCTTCGGGCGTATCAGCAGTTCTATTGCCCCGGTTATTCCGTTCCAGTTCGTCTGGGTATCGGGAGAGGTCATATGCCCGCCCTTCGTGGGATATCCCACATTCTTCACGCAGATATCTATGCGGTGTATCCCCTCGGTAAGCTGCGGGAGCTTATAAATATGCGGCGAACATAGTGAATCGCACTCGCCGCACGGCTCCCCGTCAACGTAAAGCGAGGTCATTCTCGTGCGTTCGAGGCGCAGGTAAAGCTGCCTGCTTGACCATTCCTCGCAGATATCTATCTTGCGTCCGAACCACGCGTGCCCCTCGAATTTATACGGGTCGGTAAGATAACCCGAGGCACGTTCGGTATTTCTTTCACCCTTTCGTGCTTCCGCGGTCGTCCCCGGCAGAGTGATCTCGTCACCGTATGCCGCAGGTAAGCCGCTGCTGCACGAAGCGTCCATATAAAGCTGCCATTTCCCGCTGAGGTCTATTTTGTTCATATATCAGTCTCCAAATGAAATTCCGATATTTTTTCCCGTAACAACGAGCTCGTCGTCCGGAAGAACGAATTTTGTTTTCATAGCGACGTCGGAAAGCTTATTCTCGGTTATCTTTCCGTCAACCTTTGCTACGGTATAGCCGAACTTGCCTTTCTTTATAAGCTCCGCGGCTCTTGCGCCGAACTTTGTCGCAAGAACTCTGTCATAAGCGGAGGGACTGCCTCCGCGCAGCATATGGCCGGGAACTACCGCTCTTGTCTCAAATCCCGTAGCCGCCTCTATCTCCTTTGCTATACGGCTCGTCGCGGTCGTATAGCCGGCCTCCGCGCGAAGCTTCATACGCTGCTTGCGCTTCATTTCAGCCTCCGACATGTCCATTGCGCCCTCCGCACACGCGATGATAGAGAAGTTCTTGCCCTCCTCCGCGCGCTTCTTGACTGCATCGACCACCTTTCCGATATCATACGGTATCTCCGGTATAAGCACGATATCCGCGCCCCCGGCGATACCGGAATAAAGCGTGAGCCAGCCGGCCTTGTTGCCCATTATCTCAATGACCATAACTCTCCCGTGGGAGCAGGCTGTGGTGTGTATGCGGTCGATAACATCGGTAGCGATATCCACGGCCGTATGGAACCCGAAGGTCACGTCGGTGCCCCATATATCGTTGTCTATAGTCTTGGGCAGGCCTATCACGTTCAGTCCCATTTCCGACAGCAGATTAGCAGTCTTGTGAGTGCCGTTGCCGCCGAGAGTGAGCAGACAGTCGAGTTTCTGCTTCTTGTATGTCTGCTTCATTTCGGACACCTTATCCACATTATCCTCCTCGATGACCTGCATCATCTTGTACGGAGTGCGCTTTGTGCCGAGTATAGTACCGCCTCTTGTAAGTATGCCCGCAAAGTCGATAGGCGACATCTTCTCGCAGTCATTGTGTATCAGCCCGTAGTAGCCGTTGTGAATGCCGATTATCTCGACCTTGTCCTCGCCGAAAAGCTGATAGCAGCCCTTTGCCGCGCCTCTTATCGTTGCGTTGAGCCCGGGGCAGTCTCCCCCGCTCGTAAGGATACCTACCTTAAGTTTTGCCATTTTACACGTCCCCTTTGCTGTAATTTTTCCGATAACATTGGAATATCACGAATAAATACTGTATCAATTATACACAATTTCCCCGAAAAAGTCAATATGTATCACGAAAGTTTTTGTGCAAAATCAATAAACAAGTATATACGATATTATAAAACATTGAAAATCATCCGATAAAATGCTATAATAAATGCAGTCTGAAAATTATTGTTCACAGCTTAAGAGGATAATGAAGCTTTAAATTTCGGATAATGGTTTAATGATCGGAGGATTTTATGATAAAAAGCATTTGTTTTGTCTGCCACGGGAATATGTGTTTTTAGTCGGCAATATCTGGGGAATTTATACCGGGAACATCTGTACAAACCGCCTAAAAATGCTGTATTTACGTGATTTTAGACTGTTGACGAGTAATAGACTTTTAGGCATTTACCAACATTTTA
>JAFTAG010000008.1 GCA_017458655.1 Ruminiclostridium sp.
CTTATGGGAACGGGAGGTATCTCCGACAAGCTGATAGCGCTCGCAAATTCCCTTGTGGGCTGGATGCGCGGAGGGCTGGCGCAGGTCAATATCGTAGCTTCGTACTTCTTCGGCGGTATCTCGGGTTCCGCGGCTGCCGACACTGCTTCTCTCGGCTCCATTCTTATACCCATGATGGTCGATGAAGGCTATGACGCGGATTTCTCCACCGCCGTGACGATAACCTCGTCCTGCGAGGGTCTGCTCGTTCCGCCGAGCCACAATATGGTGATATACGCCACAGCCGTCGGGGGATTGAGCGTCGGCGCGCTGTTCATGGCAGGCTATCTGCCGGGAGCTCTTCTCGCCATTGCGCTTATGGTGGGCTCGTACATACTTGCCGTTCGCCGTCACTATCCGAAGGGAGAAAAATTCTCGATCAAGAATTTTATAAAGCAGCTCGGAAAGTCTATCTGGGCGCTGCTCGCCGTCCTTATTGTGATAGTAGGAGTCGTGGGCGGTGTTTTCACGGCTACGGAATCCGCCGCTATCGCCGTGGTATATTCGCTTTTCGTCTCGGTATTCGTTTATAAAGGGCTTAATTGGAAGGGCGTGTGGGAAAGCCTTGAAAAGTGCATTGACACACTCTCTATCGTACTTATACTCATCGCGGTGAGCTCCGCCTTCGGAACGTGCCTTACGCTTCTCCATGTTCCTGACAAAGCCGCGGCACTTATCACGGGCATTTCGGATAATCCCGTCATTGTAATACTGCTGCTCAACCTTATCCTGCTCGTTCTCGGTATGATAATGGATATGGCGCCGATAATACTTATCGCGACGCCTATATTGCTGCCGGTAGCGACA
The DNA here is from genome assembly GCA_017458655.1 of Ruminiclostridium sp. Classification (GTDB taxonomy): domain Bacteria; phylum Bacillota; class Clostridia; order Oscillospirales; family Ruminococcaceae; genus Ruminiclostridium_E. The sequence continues at coordinate 847 of JAFTAG010000008.1, forward strand.
AGCGTCGGGCTGCACCCGATACAGTTCGGCATTATGATGATACTTAACTGCGGTATCGGACTGCTCACTCCGCCCGTCGGCACTGTCTTATACATCGGCTCCGCCGTTGCGAAACGACCTATGGAAAAGGTGGTCAAGGCTACCCTGCCCTTCTATCTTTGCATGATAGCCGCGCTGCTTCTTATCTCCTTTGTGCCCCAGATAAGTCTGTGGCTGCCGGAGCTGACCGGCTCGATGTGATCTTATGGAAAGCAAAAAGATCATTACCGTTAAAGTAAGGCTCGATAAAAAGCTCTTTCGCAGCTTCGCGTTTTACGATACGTTCGTTGTGAAGAAGCGCCTGGTGAGACCCGCGTTGTTCTGCGTGATAATGGCCGCTTTTGCGGCTGCCGCACTGATCATCGGCAAAGAGCAGTCCGGACTTATCGCGGGAGTGCTGCTTTTTGTCGGGCTCGGCTTGCCCGCGGTCTATGTCCTCTCATTTCTCGGTCAGGTGAATGCACAGGCAAAGAAATTTAAATTATCCTCCGAACGCGAGGTATATACCGTCGCCCTCGACGACGAGGGCGTGACGGTACGAGAGCCCCGGCAGCCCGACAATGTGCTGCAGCTGAAATGGCCGGAAGTGACCGGGGCATATCGAAAACGGCGCTGCATATATCTGTACGCGGCACAAAACAAGGCGTTTCTTCTTCCCGGCGGTCAGGCCGATGTCACGGACGATGAGCTGTGGGAATATATCCGGAGCCACAGGGGCGGTCATACATAATGGCTTGCTTTAAGGCAAATGCCGTTTTTACTGCTTGCCGATCGACCCGCCGGACATATTGAGACATATATCGGCGTACCCGACAGCGTCTCTCTCGTGTGTTACAACAAAGACCGCCGTACTGCTCTGTGCGGTCTCTTTAAGCGTTTGCAGCACAAGCGCGGTGTTCTCGTCGTCGAGGTCGCAGGTCGGCTCATCGGCGAAGAGCACATCGGGCTTCCGGAGCATTGCACGAGCTATCGCCACCCGCCTGAGCTCTCCGCCCGAAAGTGCGGAGGGCATTTCATTTTCAAGCCCCGCTATACCGAGCTTCCGCATAAGCTCCCTTGCGGCGGGATAAGCGGCCTCACGCTCCTTGAGCGAGCCGTACAGCATATATGACAGGCAGATGTTTTCGAGGACATTAAGGCTGTGCACCGCGGTCTGTCCCTGCGGGATAACGCCGATATGCTCACACCTGAACCGCGAGAGCTTTTCATCGTCGAGAGCATAGATATCCTCACCGTCACAGAGCACCTTCCCGGAGGAGGGCGTAAGCAGTCCCGCGAGCATATTCAGCAGTGTGGTCTTGCCGCTTCCGGAACGCCCCATGAGCACATACAGCTTTCCCGCTTCTATCGTGATATCCGTGGGACTGACCGCCGTCAGCTTGTTCGTGTTTTTGCCCTGCCTTATAAAATCCTTGCATACGCCCGTCGCCGTTATCGTCATCAGTTATCCCCCCTCAGTATAACGCCCGTATCTATACGGCTTATCCGCTTTGCGGAGCCGAGAGACGACAGCATACCGGCGATAACCGATGCCGCGAGCGCGACAAACGCACAGATAATGATATGAAGCGTATCCGGGAGCAAAAACGGCAGTCCCGTGCTTTCCTCGATAAGCCCGTTGAACGGAAGGATCATCAGTAATCCCAGAAAGATACCGATCACCGCTCCGGTAATGGTTATTATCAGTGTCTCGGACATAACGATACCCGCAAGTCTGCTCCTTGACGCGCCCGCGACCCGCAGGACGGCAAACTCCTTTTTGCGCTCATTCACGCTCATATATACCGCGAGGAACAGTATCACCAGCACGAGCACCCATACCGCCGCCATAAGGATCCCGATGATACCGGAGACCCCCGCGAGGCTTTCCGACACGCCCGAGATCATATCCGTTGTTTTGAACGACTTTGTTCTGCGGACGTGAAGATTGAGGTCGTTCAGCACTTCATCGACGGAATAGCCGTCCGCGACCTTTATAAGCACACAGGAAACGACCTTGTCGGGGTCGATATCCTTAAAATCGTTCATTCCGAGCTCAAGCGATGCCGCTATGAGCCTTTTTATCGTTCCGATATCGGTATAGACCGCCGTGTCGAGGTCGTTGCCGGTCTTGTCGAGCTTTGCTTTGACGTTGCAGGTCACACCATAGAAGGTGATAGTCTCGCCAACGAACACAGAAAGGTCGTTCCCGACAACGACATCGAGCTCTTTAAGCTCACCGCCCGCGCTTTTTCTTATCCACGGCGAAACGGTGAAATCCGTATCGGGGTCATACCCTATTATCTGAAGGGGAACGGAGCAGCAGCCCGCGCTTGCCGACGCGAGATAAAGCTGGTATGATATCTTTTCTATGCCCTCACGCTCCGCGATCTTGTCATAGTATGACCTGTCCATATAGAAATAGCCCTTGCTGCCCTGCAATACTATGTTCTCGAAATCCTGTTTCGAAACAGCCGACGCGGGAACTGTCATAATATCCGCGCCGAGCCTTGCTTCAAGCGCTCCGAGCCCGTTCCGCAGACTCATCACCGCAAGGCTCCCGCAGATCGCCGACATTGCCATTATCGCTGTAAGTGCGATAAGTACCGCCGTTCGTACGGGTCTGCCCTTTATGTTACGGAATGAAAGGCTTTCGGTCAGCTTCATCTTTCATCTTTCCTTTTCAGTATGATAACGGCATTTGCGGCGGCCGTAACAGCTATCAGCACGGATATCACGATCACTGCCGGACGCATCATCGTGTGGCACTGCATGGTCGGCATTTTGCAAAGCGGTATCAGTATCTCCGGCGTGAGAGCAGTCAATACAGCGAGCACGGCTGCGGAAAGCGATGCTCCCGCGGCTGCCTTTCCGTTGCCGAAAACAAGCGATACAGCCGATATCACCGTAAGCGCGATACCCATTCCGAATACCGTTTGACCTGCGTAGTGACACATCATGAATGTGCCGTCTTCCTTAGCTCCGCACGCGGGGAATATAAGCATTATCCCGACCGTGAGCAGCAGAGATAACGCTGTCATTATTATACCGATGATACGTTTTTTCATAGCTTGTTCCTTTCGTAGTCAATGTCGTTTTCCGACATCGGATAGTCTGTAGAAGATCCCGCGTCTGCGAACCTTTCGTCGCGGATATGAGTTTCCGAAAATGTCACATCGCTTTTCATATAATTGTCATGCGTCCCGGTGAGCTTGTCCCACGTCACGTCGATGCCGTACCACAGCCCGTCAAGCTCCGCGATGTTCCACGCGTGATATTCGCCGTTCGCCTGCCCCGTGATGATACGGGAGTTTATCCCGGCCTCGCGGAGAAGCCTGTACATCAGTCCCGCATACCCGCCGCACACCGCGCAGCCGTTTTTCAGTGCCGCGTACGCGGTCGTTTTAAGGTGATAATGCTCGTTTTTCTTATGCACGACATCATAATTTACGTTTCCGTAAACATAGTCATATACCGCACGTATTTTATCCGCGTCGGACATATCACCTACCGACAGCTCTCCGAGTATTTCACGGACGCGCTTTGTGACATATTCCTCCTGCTTTGTATCGGTGTAATATGTCGGCATTATACAGACCGTGTACTCATCATTGTCACGGGAATATTCAAGCTCATAGCCGCCGTAGCGATGATAAAGATAATCGCCCTCGCGCGGGTCGTCGGTCTCGGACATCGCGAATGTCATAAGCTCGCGGACTATCGCGGAAATGTCGCTCATACAGTCGGAGTCGAGCCGGAATGTCAGCGTTATTTTTTGCGAATTCGAAACAAGTGCCGAGCGGACTGTTTCAATAACGCTGTCCGCGTTGGTGAAATATACGCCGAGATCGCGCCGCACCTCGTAGTGGTACTTCGGCGAGCCGCAGGAGCAGAATAACAGCAGCAGACAGGCCGCCGCAAGCAGCGCAGTCTTTCTCATTTCCGCTTCTCCCGCCTCCATACCGCGGCCGCGTTCGACCTCACAAGGAGCCGCTCGGTATCAATTCCCGCGGGGCAGACGTTTTTGCAGGAAAGCGACTTTCCGCAGCCTTTATGGAAATGCTCGTTATATGCTTTGGCCAGCCGCTTTCCGTCGGTCTTATCCGCTTCGCTTATCTGTCTTGACGCCGGCACGAGCGCGGCCGCTCCGAAAAACTCACCGCCGGCATAGTAATTCGGACAGACCTCAAGGCAGCAGCCGCACTGCAAACAGCGCGACGCTTCGTAAGCAATGCCCGTATCGTCGCAGACAGCCTCGCCCTCGAGCCATGAGCCGAAATGCTTCAGACCGTCGTACATCACGCTCCTGTCAACGACAAGATCGCACACATTCGGGAATTTCTTCAGCGGCGCGAGCATGATGATGCCTTTCGGGAACTCCGAGAGCATCGCGTCGCAGGCGAGCCTCGGTCTTCCGTTTATCAGCATCGCACAGGCTCCGCATTTTTTCTGCTTGCAGGAGCATTCCCACTGTATCGGGTCATCGGCGAGCTCACCGGCGTTTATGATATCGAGCGCCTCCACGACTGTAGTGTCCTGCGTTTCAAGCGTGAGTTTCCGTATGTATGGCTTATCCTGCACGCTTTTTCTGCGCTGTATCTCAAATATTATCTTCATTCCGACCGCCTTCCGGGTATGTCGTCAAAGCTTATATTCACGGCGTTTTCGCGGTACTCCGCGACCGTCGTTTTTTTGTATCCGTCGTCTGTTTCGGGAAAGTCCTCGCGGTAATGCGCGCCGCGGCTTTCCTTTCGTGCGAGCGCCGACATCAGCATTGCCGCCGAAAGCTCTCTGCGGGCGAGCTCGACCGCGTTTTCGCATTTTATCGAGTTCAGCTCGTTCAGCGCTTTTTTCAGCTCGTTTTCATTTCGTATGATACCGAGACCGCGCAGGAGCACCGCGCCCGTTTTCTTCACAAACATCGGAGAAGGTGCGCATGCAAACGGCTCGCTGCCGTTATAAGCCTCCGTAACATCGTTATTATCCGGTGTGACGTTCCTTGCCGCGGTAATGCCCCCGTATATCGCGCCGAGCAGGGAGTTACCGCCGAGACGGTTCGCGCCGTGATAACGGCACGCGCACTCACCGGCGGCGTACAGTCCCGATATGCTTGTCTCATGCCGTTCATTCACATATATCCCGCCCATAAAGTAGTGTATGGCGGGCTGCACGGGAACAGGCGTTTTCGCGGGATCCGCAGCGAGATAGTGCATTATCTCGCCGCGCAGGTCGGACAGCTTTCCGCGCCATACGGCCGGGTCGAGCCCCGTCATATCGAGAAATGTTCCGGCGCCGCCGTGCAGCTCGCGGAACATCTCCCTTGAAACGACATCACGCGGCATCAGATTTCCGAGCTCGGGATATCGTTCCTCCATAAAATAACAGCGCTTTCCGTCTTTCTCCGAGAACAGCCGACCGCCCTCTCCGCGCGCCGCCTCGGTCACAAGACAGCGTTTTCCGGGTATCGCAAAGGTCGTCGGGTGATACTGTATCATTTCAAGGTTCGCGGATCTTACGCCCTGAGTGAACAGCACAGCCGCCGCATTTCCGCTGTCGGAGGCCGTTCCCGTGGTCATCTCGGGAAAGAAGCCGTTCAGCCCGCCGCAGCATATCAGCACATTGCCGAGAAGGTCGTACAGCCTTTTGTCGAAGCTGTCACGCACACAGACCCCCTCGCATCTTCCTTCCCCGACTATCAGCCGCACAAAGGTGTGATGCGGGAAACGCGTCACAAGTCCCTGCGCCTCGTACTTTCTCACCTCATCGATAAGCGCGGTCATTATCATCTTTCCGGTGCTGCTTTGCGCAAAGGCTGTACGCTTTTTCTTCTGACCGCCGAAGCTGCGGAGCATTATTGTCCCGTCGGCGTTCAGATTGAACGGCACACCGAGAGACGCGAGCTTTTTTACGATATTGGGAGCGCTTTTCGTCAGCGCTTCGACGGAATTCGGGTCGGCGAGATAACAGCCGCCCTTCATAGTTTCCTCAAAATGCAGCTCCGGCGTATCGCTCTCACCCATAGTGTCAAGCGCCGCGTTTATACCGCCCTCCGCGAGAACTGACTGTGAGCGCTCGGAATGCTGCGCCGATATGAGCCTGCACTTTATCCCGTTCTCTGCAAGCGTGAGCGCGGCGGAAAGCCCCGCGAGACCCGCTCCGACTATATTTATCATAGCAGCCACCTCACGAAATACACGACGAACGCCGCTCCCGCAGCAAGCAGCAGCACCGAGAGCACGAACGCCGCGTCCCCGATGTACCGACGCGCTTTTCCCACGCCCAGACCAAGAAGAAGCGGTCGGATATTGCATATGATATGCACAAGCAGCGAAAGCACAAAAAGCAGCGAACAGACGAGCTGCGGGATATCAAACAGGTTCAGACGGAAGGAGCCGCCCGAGCCGCTGCCCATAAACACGAAAATATGAGATACCATAAACAGCATTACCGCGAAGCCGCTTATCCGTCTTGCCCAGAACAGCTTGTTCTCGCTGAAATGACCCGTTCCCGATCTTTTCACAGCAGAAAGAGTATCGAATGTGAGCTTTATACCGATAACGATATGGGCGGCGACAGCAGATACAAGTGCCCACGCAAGCACCTGCATCACCGCGCTGCCGCCGGGCATCAGGCCGAAGAGCTGTAAGCTCCCGACGATGATGTGCAGCAGAAACAGCGCGAGCATCACGATACTCAGAACAGCGTTGATCTTTCTCACCCGGCACCTCCGTCGTTCACCCGTATGACCTCAACATTCTTCCCGTCATAAACAGACGATAAGCCGTATTTTTCGGCGGCTTCATCGGAAACTATCATCACATCGGTCCTTCCGTTATCCGCTTTCGAGAGCGTGATAACAGCCTCCCGGCTTTTAACGGTCATCTGGTTTTCCGGGAGGCGCGACATAAAGCTCTGCGCGAGCGTTAATGCTCCCGCGTCTCCGTCAAGCGTAACGCAGCTTATATCGTCGAAGATTATCGAAAAATCACCGCCCGAAAAGAACTCCCGCCAGGCTTCGAGATCGCTTTCGCTGTGCCTGTCGCGGTTTATGAGCACGATATAGCTGCCGGAGGGCTTGTCGATCACGGCCGAAGCGCTCGATACCGCGTCCGTTCCGCCCGAGAGCCTCGAAAACCCTCCCGCGAGCGCAAACGGCAGGACCGCAAGTAAAAGCAGCGACACGGTACAGACCGCGATATGACGGAGCAGCTTCACTTCTGCTCCGCCTGTGCGAGCGCGGCATCGGCGGCTTCGACGAACTGTTGATAGTTTATTGTCGCGCCGCTTATCGCATCGACATCATTTACGTTTCCCGAAAGAACGAGGTTCTCGGCATATTTATCACACGCCGCGACAGCCTTCTGCGCCTTGTTGTAAAAATCCTTGTTCGCGACGCTGCCTTCCTTCTTGCCGTAATCCTCGCCCTTGAGAGTTCCGTCAAGCTCATAGGTCTTAAATGTGCAGTCGGCGACCGCACCGTCCTTGATCGTTACGGTGACGATACCGTAGCCGTTGCCGGCTTCGGAGCCGTCGTCGTTGATATACTCGGCGCTTCTGGCTTCATAAGTCCCGTCGTTATACGTCACGGACGAACCGCCGCAGCCGCAGAGAAGCGCGAGAGCCGCAATTGCCGCGGCCGCTGTGTATTTTCTTTTCATACGATCACCTCGTTCATATCATATCACATAGCCGGTCATTTGTCAAATTTTATCTCGCCCGTGAAATGCTCGTTTATCGTTTCCTTGTGCAGCTTGCCGTTTCGCAGATAGACCGTTCTCTGCGCGACCTCCGCGACCTCCGGGTCGTGAGTTACGACGATGAGCGTCGTCCCCTCGTTATGCAGCTTATGGAACAGATCGACAACGATCTTTTCGTTAGCGTCATCGAGATTTCCGGTAGGCTCGTCGGCGAGGATTATCTCGGGGTAGTTTATGAGCGCGCGCGCAACGCACACTCGCTGCTGCTCACCTCCGGAAAGCTGGCTCGGAAGGTGCTTCGCTCTGTCCGCGAGACCCACTCTGTCGAGCGCCTCGAGAGCTTCCTTTTCATCCGGAACGCTGTGGTAATACTGTGCGAGCATCACGTTTTCGATAGCCGTCAGATAGCTTACAAGGTGGAACTGCTGGAATATCAGTCCTATCTTGTCGCGCCGTATCATTGTCAGATTTTTGGCGTTCTCCTTTGCGATATCCACGCCGTCGAGCAGCACCTCGCCCTTTGAGGGCTTATCCATACAGCCGATAATGTTCATCATCGTGCTCTTTCCCGAGCCGGACGGTCCCATTATCGACAGCCATTCGCCCTTTTCGACCTTCAGGTTCACATCATCGAGCGCGTGAAGATCGCCGTATATCTTGTAAATATTTTTAAGTTCAAGCAGGCTCATTCCTTATTCTCCTTTCAGCACAAGCGCAGGCTCAATGCTTGCGGCGCTTCGTATCGGCAGCAAGCAGGAAATTCCCGTAACAGCCACGGATACAAGTATTGTTATCGGGACCAGCAACGGCATGAACGAGATCGAGCTGCTGAACACATTGATGCTCACCTGCTGCGCGAAGATGTAGCCGAGCACCGAGCCGATGATGCCGCCGACAGCCCCGAGCAGCATACCTTCACCCATAAACTCCTTGATTATGCTGCCGTTTGACGCGCCTATAGCCTTGCGGAGCCCTATCTCGCGGCGGCGTTCGGCAACGACCGCGGTCATCGTTGTCGCCACGCATATCATCGTGAGTGCGAGCACCACGACCGTTACAAGCAGCACCAGCGCCTGCAGCTTCGTCAGCACCGTTGTCTCGGATTCCGTCACGCGCTTCACAAGGCTCGATCTTACCGTCGGTATGCCCGCGTTTATCTTCTCCGCGTAGGTCTTCAGCTTGTCGGATTTCGCCGAGACCGAAAGCTCCGCGAGGTCGATCTTTCCCGTGATATCCGTCAGCTCCTCGAGATCTGAAAGGTTCATATACACATAATCCTCTTCGGGGCCGCCCGTTTCGAGGATCCCGGACACCGTGAATTCCTTCGTGCTGTCAAGCACGGTCTCCTCCGTGCCGTCCGATTCGGGGGTGTAGTTTATCTCCACACTGTCGCCGACATTGAGTCTGAACTGCTCCGAAAGCGTCGCGCCGAGCAGTATCTGTCCACCCGAGGACGGGTATCCTCCCTCGACCGACCAGTACGGACTTGTGAGCTTTGCCTGTTCAAATTCCGTCCCCGCCGCCATCACCGGCTGCTCACGCATACGCACGGATTCGTAGCGGTACGGCGTAACACCTATGATATCGGCTTTGTCGATGAGCGCTTTTCCGCTTTCGATGTCAGCGGTCGTGAAGCTCCCGTCCGTCGGTGTAAATAACATATTCGCGCCGTAGTTTCTGAACTGCGCGCCCATTTGTCTCGGGACATCGTAATATATCGTCACAAGTCCCGAAAGTATCGTCGCGCCTATCGCTATCGACAAAAGCGCAACTATCATTCTCGAACGGCGCCGCAGCAGGGATGCGGTTATCATTCGGAAAAACATTTTTCTTTTGTTCATGGTCGCGCCCCCTTACTTTCCGTGAAGAACTTCGCACGGGCTCAGCCTTAACAGCAACCTTATCGCGGGTATGCAGCCCGCGAGCGTCACGATGAGCACAAGCACGGCTACTATCGGTATCACCGCCGGACGCATATTTATAGCGGAGCCGAATACCGTATGACCGATGATCTGTGCGAAGCCGTAACCCGCAAAAAATCCCGCAAAGCCGCCGACCACCGCAGTAATGATTATCTCAGTGAGCACAAGCCCCGACACTGCCGAGTTCTGAGCTCCTATCGCTTTCATAAGTCCCATTTCCGCGCTGCGCTCCATTACGCTCGCGGTCACGAGATTGCAGATACCGAGCGCCGCGCCTATCAGAGAAAGTATCGTTATCAGCACCATAAGGAGCTGCGTCTTTTCAAGTATAGCGCCCTCGGAATCGGCTACCTGACGCACGGGAGAGGCTACAGCGTCAGTCATTACTTCCTGTATCTGATAGCATATCGAGCTTGCGTATGCCGTGCAGTACCACAGCTCATACTGCGCTATCGTGAGGGATTTCGGATCCTTCGCGGCTTTTACGGCAAGCTCATTGTCGGGAGTTGTAAGAGCGCTGACCTCAACACTGTCAACTTTTCCGTCAAGACCGCTAAGTGTTTGCGCCGTGTCAAGGGGCATAAAGATCTTGTTATCCTCGTCGCCGCCCGCATCAATGATACCGGCAACCTTCACAGTCAGATCCGAGACGCTTCCGGTAAGATGTATCTCATCGCACATCCTGACTCCGAGCTTTTCGGCAAGAGCGGAGCCGACCATTGCTACATTTCTGTTTTCAATGCTCTGCTCATCGATCCATTTTCCGTCA
>JAFTAG010000284.1 GCA_017458655.1 Ruminiclostridium sp.
AGTCAATCTTGATATGATAAAAACGATAGACGATAAAAATGTATGTAATCTGAAAAACGGAACAGCCCTTCCCGTGAATGTAAAAAAGTGCAGAGATATCATCAACACATGGCAGAACTATATGTTTGCCGTGCTTCGCAACGAAACGATACGGAGAAAATAAGCTATGGACATCATCGAACTGTTATTCGTAATACTCTCCAACGCTGTCGTGATACCGGCTGCCGTGCTGTGCTTCGCTCCTATGAAAAATCAGCTTAAATACAGCACCAAAGCCATTGTTATCGCTATGGCGGCGGTATTCGGCGTTCTGATACCCGCGGCATCGTTTCTTCAATTGCGGTTTTCGCTTACCGCGAATACTGTGCTGATGCCGCTTATCATTATTTTCTATATTGCGTATCACTTTTGCCTGAAGGTGAATTTCAGCAGATCTATTGCGATATTTGCTTATGTGTGCGCCGTAATGTCGGTATTCGCAAATACCGCGAACGGATTTGACGCGCTCATAAACCCGACTGCAAACGCTCTCTTTGTCACGCACGAAAACGCCGTATTTCAGTTTTCGCTCAGTGCTGCGGGTGCGGCTGCGCTGTTTTATCCGATGTACAAATACGGGAGCTTTCTCATAGATAACCTCGACTTTGACCGTATATGGTATGTTACCGTTCTTATTTCGGGGACCGTGCTTGCCGTGAATATCAGTATGGTGCCGCAGAACTATCAGACTCTGCACACCAATAATGTATTCCGCGTATATTGGACCTTGCAGGTCGTGTTCCTCTTATTTGAGATCGTCCTTGCGGTGATATTCTATTTTATAGTTGACGGACTTCTGACCTCCGCAAAGAACGAGGAAAGGCGAAGATTTCTTGAAACGCAGGAAAGCAGCTATCGCAGGCAGCAGAAATATATCGAGGAGACCGCCCGCGCAAGGCACGATTTCAAGCAGACGGTGCGTATGCTCACCACGCTCGCGGTGGATAACGATATTGAGGGCATAAAGGAATATCTCGTCAAATATTCGCAGACCCTGCCCGAAAACGATGTACGTCATTACTGCAAAAACATCGCCGTGAACGCTCTGCTCAACCACTACGCCATTACAGCGGAAAACAGCGGTGTCGCTATCAATTGGGAGATCGACCTTCCCGACGGTATCAATATCAGCGATACCGACCTTTGCGTCACTATCGGAAATATTCTCGATAACGCGATGACAGCCTGCGCCGACGCGGAAGAACGGTACATCAAGCTGACTGTGAGGTTCCACAACGATTCGAGCCTCTATATGATCGCGGTCAATTCCTTCAACGGCAAGGTGAAGCAAAAGGGAGACCGCTACCTCTCCACACACAGGAACGGCAGCGGTATAGGGCTTTCATCGGTCGCGGCTATCGCCGAGAAGAACGGCGGGACAGCTCATTTCCACCATGAGGGGAATGAGTTTTTCTCGGAGGTCGTTATGAATGTATCGTGATATGATGAAAGAAAAGCGATTTCCGTAATATTTGTCAATGAGTTTCGGTAAATTGCACAAAATTTTTGAATTTATCTTGAAATTGTTGCGGAAATGTGATATAATGAAGCAGGATAATATTTAAAGATCCGAAAAGCATACTTGTGCCCATAAGACGGGCTTTCCTCATCGAAATACATTGTGAAAGCGGGATGAAACTCTATGGACGACAAAAGAACTGCAAAATATCAGGATCTCCTGAAGCGTATGGTCGGGTCAATGACCGAGTTTGATAAATTCAGCCGCGAGAAATTCGTCGGGATACTGTTTGAGATATGCGAGCTCTTCAATCTCTCAAAGGGTGTCACCGAGTTCTACGAGAGCCTCAGCGCCGAAAAAGAGGGAAAAGGCGAGATACTTATAGACTACGACAACGGGAAGGGCGAAAAGCCCGTGCTGTCCCACCGTATAGTCACGCCTACGATGACCGTTATAAAGAGCACTCTGTATATGGCGGACGACGCGGAGCCGCTCCCGGAGGATGAAAAGCACGACCTTGACCTTATGCTGAGGTCGATGATGAGCTTCATCAGCCGCAACAGGCTGGAAAAGCTCGTCGAAAAGCTCGCGTATTACGATGAATTCGGCTACCCGAATCTGAATTTCTTCATCAAGCATCTTGAGCTGATGAAGGAAAATAAGGAGCTTGACGGCAATACCGCGATACAGTTCAATATGAGGCAGTTTTCGCTGATAAACAAGGATATAGGCAGAGATGCCGGAGATATCGCGCTTCGCAGGTATTACGAGGCTTTTAAGTCGGTCATCGGCGATAAAGGCATTATCTGCCGCGTCGGCGGGGATAATTTCGCCGCGGTGTTCAAAAACGACGTCCTCAAAAAGGCGCTGCAGCTGGCGGAAGGCTACCCGGTGGTCTATGACGACGAAAACGAGAAGCGCGTGCTGCTGTCCGCGTGCGTGGGAGTGTTCGTTTTCCCCGACGGCTATGTATTCGACAGACCCGGCGAGGTCATCGGCAGGATATTCTCGACCGCGCAGGACGCCAGGCTTGAAATGAACGGCACGATCGTATATTACAGCGAACAGATAAGCGCGAACAAGGAAAAGTATATGCACGTTCGCCGTTTCTTCAAGGACGCGCTCGCGAACGGGGAATTTCAGGCGTTTTACCAGCCGAAGGTCAATATCGTTACCGGCGAGATAGTCGGCGCGGAAGCCCTTTGCCGCTGGATGCTGGACAATAAGATGATAGCTCCGGTCGATTTCATACCGGTGCTCGAGCAGAACACCGATATATGCAGCCTTGACCTGTATATGCTCGACCTTGTGTGCCGGGATATACGCAGGTGGCTCGATGAAGGCAGAAAGGTCGTTAGAGTGTCCGTGAACCTTTCCCGGAAAAACCTTATCGACCCCGATCTTATAGAGCATCTTCTCATAATAGTCGATCGCTACAAGATCCCCCACAGATACATAGAATTCGAGCTGACCGAAACAACTACCGACGTGGAGTTTACCGACCTTAAGCGCATAGTGAACGGCATACGCGAGAACGATATTTGTATAACCGTCGATGATTTCGGCGTAGGCTATTCCTCGCTGAACCTTATACGCGAGATACCGTGGGACGTTCTGAAGCTCGACAAGTGCTTCATACCGACCGAGGACAACTACGGCGTTACCGAGCTTATGTTCAGATATGTTGTGGGAATGGCCAAGGCTATGGGTCTCGAATGTGTTGCCGAGGGCGTTGAGACCGCAGAGCAGATCGAGATACTCCGTGAAAACGAATGCCTTATCGCGCAGGGATATTACTTCGATAAACCGCTGCCGATAAGTGAATTTGAGAAAAAGCTCGAAGGGTACAGGTACGCCTGCCCGTGACTCGTAAACAGGAGAAAAGAAAAGTACGCTGCTTTCATTGACCGTGTGAGGGCAGCGTACTGTTTCATATTATGACCACTGCGGGAGCTCGTCGAGCGTTATGACATAGTCGTCGCTGTAGATAGCGTTCAGCGCTTCCGGAGCGTTCTCGTCGGTTATGTAGTTCGTATGCCATGTGAGGAACCACACCCAGTCCGTAGGCGCTTTTTTCAGCTCCGCGACCGTGGGTATCGTCCCGCACTCGTGAAAGCACAGCGGCATATAATCCGGCGTCATTCTGTCCGTCATTTCGTACAGCGCGTTATTCGCGCCCTTGTCGTAGGAATCCGCGCCGGCGATATCCACATACTCATTTCCCGGGTACCAGCCGTCGGCAAAAAGGTTCAGATGCGAAAATCCGAGCACCCAGATCAGGTTGTCGAGACCGTGATAGTCGGTATAGCGCTCGTACATCGTTATCCAGAGCTTTTTGAAGTTTTCCGCGCCGCCCTTTCCCCACCAGAACCAGCCTCCGTCAAACTCGTGGAATGGCCTCCACAGAACGGGAATGCCCTTGTCGCGGAGCTCAGTGAGTGCTTTGGCTGCCTTGTCCATTCCGGCGAGGAGAGCGTCGTTCTCCGGAGTTCCGGGAGAGAGCGCCTTGTCCCAGTCCGCGATCACGGTCTTCTGGCTTTCCTCCCAGCTCCCGCAGAAGTCGGCGCCGCAGTGCCAGCATATCGAGACGATGCCGCCGCGCTCGTGCCATTCCTCGGCGCGCCTGTTCACGCCCTCAAAATCGTCGTTCATATAGTCGAGGCCGCGTATCGCGGGGAGCTTACCGGTCTTGTCGTATATGTAGTCGAACTCGTACTGTTCGCTGCCCATCCATGTTGACTCCTGCTGACCGGAGATGATCTTTGACCGGTAGATGCCGCAGATGTAGTCGTATAGCTCTTCGGCCTCGCGGGACATCTTTCTTTCCGGTTTTTCGGCGGCGTCCGGCGCGAGTGCGGGATTTTTTCCTCCGCAGCCCGCCGAAACGAATACGAACAGCGCAGATATCAGCACTGCGGCAGATCTTTTTATGAGAGTATTTATTGAGTGCATTTCGCTCCTCCTTGACCGGGTGTTTTTTCAATTATATCACATTTACCGGAATTTTTCAAGTGCCTCAAAAAAACGGATATGCTGCATTGTCGTAAAAAAGCCGCGATATTTTATGCCGCGAAAGCCTATTGACAATGAGTTTATCTGTGATAGGCCGGTAGCCGGGCAGCAGCCCTTCGGGGGCGGCTGCCCGTGCTGCCTGACTATCACAGATATCGAGGCTCGTTGTCAATAGGATCGTGGAATAAATTATCGCCCCGAAAACCATTACGATTTTAGGAATAGGATCCAAAAACGGATCTGTTCTTTAGCCGTGCTTTAGCGGCAAATGTTATGATAAACAAAAGAAACCGCAAGGGAGGAATGAAAATGAGGATACTGATAGCGGAAGACGACGCGAAGCTGCTTAAATCGCTCGTTCATGTATTTGAGAGCAACAAGTTTGTCACGGACGGCGTTTCCAACGGCGAGGACGCATACGATTACGCCGTTACGGGCGAGTATGACGGACTTGTGCTGGATATAATGATGCCGAAGATGAGCGGCATAGATGTGCTGAAAAAACTGCGCGCCGAGGGGATATCCACACCGGCGATATTCCTGACCGCAAGGACGGAGATAGACCAGCGCATCGAGGGGCTCGACGCGGGCGCCGACGACTATCTTCCGAAGCCCTTCGCGGTGGGTGAGCTCCTCGCCCGTGTGCGCGCAATGCTCCGCCGCAAGGAGAATTACACGCCCGACCTGCTGAAATACAACGACGTTGAGCTGAACCGCTCGACATATCAGATAGCCTACGGCGGCAAGAGCGCAGCCCTGAGCGGACGGGAATTCCAGATAACCGAGAGGTTCATGCAGAACCCCGGCATCATAATCTCCACCGAGCAGCTTATCACACACATCTGGGGCTGGGAGACCGACGTTGACACGAGCGTTGTCTGGGTGCATATCTCAAATATCCGCAAGAAGCTCGATACTGTGGGCGCACCCGTTGAGATACGCTTTGTCCGCGGCGCGGGGTATATTATGGAGGCGAAAAAATGATACAGTCGCTTCGCAGAAAATTTATCGCGATAATGGCAGCCGCACTGGCTGTTGTTTTCGTTGTGATAGCCGGAATGATGTATCTGCTCGTGGCGGTGATGACAGACCGTTACACCGATGAGCTGACGGACACGATCTCGCGAAACGGCGGGGCGTTTCCCGCGCCGTTGGAGCCGCCGTCCCTTCCGCCGGACGACCGTGTCGGAAGAAAGGATATGTTAGCCCCGCAGGATATGATAAACGCGGAGTCCCCGTTCAGCACGCGCTTTTTCAC
>JAFTAG010000042.1 GCA_017458655.1 Ruminiclostridium sp.
GATCGACGAGTATCGTCTTGTTGTTGACG
This sequence comes from Ruminiclostridium sp., assembly GCA_017458655.1. Taxonomy (GTDB): domain Bacteria; phylum Bacillota; class Clostridia; order Oscillospirales; family Ruminococcaceae; genus Ruminiclostridium_E. Next base: position 30 of record JAFTAG010000042.1, read on the forward strand.
AATATCACCATACCGGGCTTTGCGCCGTTCGGCTTCTTCACAAAGCGCGCGAGGGTGTAATCCACCGGTATCTTGGTGCCGCTCCGACCCTTTGAGCAGGTCGCCGCAAGCGCTGCCGCCTCCACTATCGTGCTGTCGGGGATATCCTTACCGTCCGCGCGGATTATAACGTGCGAGCCCGGGATATTCTGCGTGTGCAGCCACATATCGTTCCCGAGCGCTGTCTTCAGCGTGAGCTTGTCGTTTTGCAGGTTGTTTCTCCCGACAAGTATCTCAAACCCGTCCGTTGAGCGGAATTTCAGCGGCGGCAGAGCTTTCGGCACCTTGACGTTCTTATCGGTCTTTGACGAGCGGATATAGCCCGTTTCGATAAGCTCGCGCTTTATCTCAAACAGTGCCGCTTCGCTGCCCGCGCCGCTTCCTACACGGGAAGCAGCGTCGAACACGCTGTCGATGTACATCAGCTCCTTCTCGCCCTGCGCGATGAACTTTGTCAGCATCTTTTCGGCGGTGTCGAGCTTTTTGTACTCGCTGTACAGCTTCTGCGCGTTCTGCGAGGGTGTGAGCCGCACATCGAGCTTTATCGTCACCTCGCCGCCGTTGATGAAATCCTCGGCTTTGAGCTCGGACATACCCTTTTCGACCTGCCAGAGGTTCGCACTGAGGATATCCCCCCGCTGCCGGTAGTTGTCCTTCTCCGCGCATTCCCTGAGCTCCTGCTTCTGCACCTCTAACTTGCGGGAGATACGCTCGTAGATGTTCATTATGGTTTTCAGCAGGTCGCCGGAGCGCTGCTTTACTCTGTCGGCGGTCGCACGCTCGCCGAAGAACCTGTCAACGAGGTCGGAGGGGCTGTCGTAGTGCGTATCTATCATTTCCGCGCCGTACTGCTCCACCGGGACAAAGCAGAAGTCCTTCGGCTTGCCGCTCCTGTCGCTGACCATTGTGCAGCCGTCAAAGCGGTCGATATGCTCCCGCGCCCGCCCGAGGAAGAACGCGAGCTTTTCGAGCCTGTCCTCGTTCAGATCCTCCACTCGGGCATCAACATCACGCGCCGCGCTGTAAGCGCATTCCCGGGCGAAGATAGGGGAAATGCCCTCGAAAATGCCCATAAGCGCCTTTGCGATGCGCTGGTCGCCGTATTCCCGCAGTCGGGCGCCTACAGCGGAAAGGTCGCAGTCAAGCAGGTTCAACCGTTCCTCGCGCGGCGGCAGCTCGTATATCACGTTCGGCAGTACCCTCCGCACGGAAGAAATGTCGTCGGTAACGCGCTTGACGCTGTCGATGACTCTCCAGACGCCGTCCCGCCGCGTCATAAGGATAATGTTGCTGTATTTTCCCATTATCTCGGCGGCTATGCGGTTCTCGCAGAGGTCGCCGATCTCGTTTGTGCATTCAAAGTCAAAGTTGATTATGCGCTCCAGCCCGTCCTGCGATATGCCGGTCAGCCTGCCGCCCGAGAGCGCCTTGCGCATGAGCATGCAGAACATGGGCGGCTGCTTGGGATTTTCCGGAGCCTGTGAAGTCAGACATACCCGCGCGGACATACTTTCCGCAGACAGCAGCACCTTCTCGGCACCGCCGAAAGTCCGCAAGGTAATAATGATCTCGTCACGCGAGGGCTGATGTATCTTGTCCACCCGCGCGCCGATAAGCTTTTTATCAAGCATTTCTTTCACTACACAGTGCAGAAAAGCCCCGTCAAGAGACACCGCAGACACCACCTTTCA
>JAFTAG010000285.1 GCA_017458655.1 Ruminiclostridium sp.
AAGCGCGTCAGCGACTCTCTGTGCCTCTGTGCTCTCCGTACTCTCACATCTTCTGCTCGAACTCGGCTTTCGGGAGGGGTTTGCTGTAGTAATAGCCCTGGATCATATCGCAGCCCTGAGCGGCAAGAAAATCGACCTGTTCGCGGATCTCGACGCCCTCTGCGACTGTGCGCATATTGAGTATCTTGGCGAGCCTGATAGCTTCGGAGATCACCTTCTGCGCTCTTTCGGCGTCCGCTTCGCCGCGGAAGAACTCGGCGTCGAGTTTGAGGACATCGAGCGGCATATCCTTGAGCGAATTGAGGGACGAATAGCCGGAGCCGAAGTCGTCCATAGATACCGCGAAGCCGTACTCCTTAAGCTTCGTGATCGTGTTTATCATTGCTTTCTTATCATCGAAGAACGCGCTCTCGGTGAGCTCTATCTCGATAAGCTCGTGAGGGGTGCCCTCGCGGTCGATTATATCGCGTATCTGCTCCGCAAGGTCGCTTTCTATGAAATGCGCACGCGAGACATTCACCGACACCGGCACGCATTTAAGTCCCTTGTCATACCACATCTTCTGGTCGCGGGCGGCGTGGCGGAGCATATAATGATCTATCTCGGTAATAAAGCCGTTCGTTTCAAATATCGGTATGAAGCGTCCCGGCGGTATCAGGCCGAACTCCGGCGACTGCCAGCGGATAAGCGCCTCCGCGCCGCGCAGAGTGTCGGTCGCGGGGTCGTACTTAGGCTGGTAGTAAACGAGAAATTCCTCGTTTGCAAGCGCGTTTTCCTGCCGCTCCGTGACCGTATCTATCCACTTTTGCTCCTCGACCAGCCTTCCGTCGAAGAACGCCACTCCCGAATCGTCGCCGTGACCGAGCGAACGCGCTGCCGTGCAGGCGTCGGTGTATTCCGTTTCGAAGTCGATATCCCGGCGGCGTATCGGTACGCCCGCACTGTCGGGAGCTCCGTCGGGCAGTATGGGCTTTATTCCCGTGTGGAAGCTGAACTTGTGGTCGGTATCAGCCTTTTCGAGCAGTGATATGAGAGCTTTCACGCGCTTTAAGAGCTCATCGTCGTCCGTATATTTCACCAGCAGCGCAAATTCGCCGGAGCCGGCGTGCGCACAAAGATCCCGCTTATCTGCGGAGCTGCGGATCATATCATATATGCGGCAGAGCATCTGCTCGCCCTCATCGACGGAATGACATACGCAGAAGTTGTGGTAATTAACGAACGTTATGCTGATAACGGCATAGCCGGTCGAGTAGCTGCGGCGCTTTTTCAGCATATTCTCGCCGTTGTAAACAAAGTGGAGCAGGTTGTTGCCCTGCGTGACGGCATCGGTGAAGAACACCTTAAGGGTCTTGCCGCGGCGCATATTGCTGCTTACAAGATTTACTATCAGCAGTACGAATATAACGGTATTGAGTACTCCGGTACCGATAATGACAGCGCCCAAAGTCAATATGTCGTACATCTCAAACGTGATATACGACTTGCAGACAAACTGATGCTCCCCGTCACCGAGATCGACACCTATCCACAGCGGTATGCTCAGCATTTTCTGAGACGGATCGTTCAGCTCTCCGTCATGGATAACTTCCGGGTCTATGTCGTTTTCAAGAAAATTTCCGATATCTCTGAAAACTCCGACAATATTCAGTCCTATGTCCTCGTCGTCGGCTATAAAGACGCTTTTGCTCAGAGCATCCGGGTACACCTTTTCATCGCCTGTGAGAAGGTACAGCGTCAGGAAGTCATACCATTCGGAAGTACCGCTGCTTTCCATAACGCAGGTGTTGCCGCCCGAGACGTCCGTGATATTGCCGCTCGCGTCGATAATGAAATGGTCTCTTTCAAGACTTTCGATATATGCCGACATATCGGTGCCGGTGCTCCTGCCGTACACATAGGTCTGCGCCGTTATCCGCGCAATGTCCGCTTCTGCCCTGTATTTATCCTTGACCGTACCGGAGCCGAACAGTGTCACGAGGACAGCAAGAAGAGCACCGATGATAAGCTCAAGGATCGCCAGCACGATCATCCATATCCACGAGTAGTTTCTCTTCAGCGCCTTTATGCGCTTATTTGTACGGTTTGCCATTTCTCTCTCCTTGTGAAGCTGTCATTTCACGCTGAACAGTATCTCGCCTATGCTCGGAACGCACCAGTAGTCCTCGCCGATGATGCTCTCGAGGCCATCGACCGCTGCGCGCAGCTCGTTCATCTGCGCGAGCACCTTGTCGTGGTAGAATACCGCCAGGTCGCGGACGTCGGAGATCCCGCAGACATCATCGAGCAGCTTTGTGAGCCCGCGGCACTTCTCCGCCATTTCCTTTTCGAGCCCGGAAACGCTCTGCGCGGCGTCAAGCTCGATAGATGCGTCAAGCCCGACATTCTTCTTTGAGAACGCCGTGTCGCAGAGGAATTTCTCATACGCCATAACGGCGGGCATATAGCGATGCTTCACCATATCGACGGCGGTGTGCGCTTCTATGTTTATCGTCTTGTAGTAGTTTTC